>JBDSZP010000114.1:0-42992 GCA_039925065.1 Luteolibacter sp. | reverse complement strand
CCACGGAAACCCTTGTCAAATCCACTCCAAAGAACCAAAACCAAACCAAGCGCCGGGTGTCATGAATCCTGACGCAACGACCTACCCCCTCCGGTGTCATTTATCATTGGCGCAATACGAAGGGTGCCTACACTGAGGACCGGCACGAATCGGAAGAATTTGAACCGCCAAGCCGCCAAGGTCGCCAAGGAACGCGAAGTCAGATACTGAGTCTTGTGATCGGCGGAACCGAAGTGAAGAACGCCGGACCAAATTCGTGATGCAATTTGAACCAAACTCGAGCGAGTCATGACACGCGGATGATGCGCCTGCCCCGCTCCCCTTCATCGATCGAAAACTTCACGGGTAGGAATTTCTCGATGATAGAGATATTCGTGGGAACGTGGGCGTCGGGCACTATCGTGGTGAAACTTCCGCTGCCGGCGAGTGCGATGGGCAACAGGAGTTGATCCGCGAGGTGGCGGCCGACCGGTGCTTGGGAACCGATGAAATCCTGCAAATTCTTCGCCGCGCGCCGACCGACGCGTTCGGCGGTGACATTCGATTCACCGAAGCTGCTGGAAAGTTCCGCCGCGTTTTTAAACCGCGCTTCGTATAGGCAGCAAACCCCGCGCCCCGGCCCGGGTTCTCGGACTTCCAGAGAGGCATCTTCGCAGGGAAACTGATCCAGTGCGGCGGCAAGCATCCGATTGCCAATGCTGGCGTTCAGATTGCGGATCGGCACACGGAGATTCATGGACGTTAGGTCACCGCGTTCGTGGAGTTCGATGGGAGCGAGCTTGGCGCAAGGTCGGATTTCGCACTCGATGACGCCGCCGCCGGCCGGCGCGAAGCCACTCTGCACCAGTGAAACCCTTGCCTCCGCCCCCATGCGCCGGAGTGCGGGGAGGAAGACGCGGTCGATGAATTCGAAGGGCGGCGCGAGCGGATTGTGCGTGCCGCCTTCGAGGCGAAGCGTGCTCGGGCCATCGGCGTGCAGCAGCGCGGGAAGCAAGGTCTGCAACAGCAGCGTCGTGCTGCCTGCGGTGCCGATGGCGTATTGGTAAGATGCGCCCCGTAGTTTTCCGGCGCGGAAGACAATTTCGGTGGAGCCGATTTCCGCGCCGTCCGCAGTGCCATCGGAGATTTCACACGCCGCTTTCACACAAGTCAGATGCTGCCGCATCAAGCCCGGTTTCTGGCGCTTGCCACGGATGTTCGTCATCCGGAACGGTTGTCCGGTGATCATGGCGAGCGACAAGGCCGTGCGCAGCATCTGCCCGCCGCCGTGGGTGCCGTCGAGTTGGATTGGTTTGCTCATGGTGATGGTGGGAAGAGTTTAACCGCGGATGGACGGGATGAATGCAGATGGAAGGAGTGGACTTTGGGATGACGCGTCCCGGGAGCGAACTGGAGCGAGACGCACCAGCCACAGTTCTGGCGTTTTGCTAGTCGGCGGCGGAACACTAGGACTTTGTGGCCAGGTAATCTCGAAAAAATGCAGCCTTTCCTCCCGGCAAAAAATCTTGTCGCGATTTTGAAAGCGCCTCCGCTTGTTCGAGAGGAAGGGTAAAGATCTCTGGATGACTTAACATGAACCAGAATTCCAATGCTACCAACTTAGTTAGATCTTCACCTGATAGTTCTCTATACTTTTTACAGGACTCCCATAGAAACATCTCATTGGCTCCAGGCCAGAAATTGATTGCTTCATCTGGATCTTTATCCGCATGTTTGAAAAAGTTTTTAGCCTTTGAGAGCCTTTCAAAAAACTCGTTCTCTTTGCCGGGTATGATCCGACCAGCCATCCCTTCTCGTGTTAGGAGCATGGGAAGGCGCTTCCCTTGTGCTTGCTGAGATTCCTTAGGACTTCGTAGGCAGCCGATACGAGAGTATGAATAGAAACAGGGTCCCCGTCTTGAAACCAGAGTTGGACGGCAGTTTCCAGTTGCCTCCTGGCGGCATCTAGTTTGCCGAGTTTTAGCATGGGAGCATTTTTCATTTTTCAGTGATACTTGAGTTCAATCGTCGGCCGCACTTTCGTCCTTGATGACGAAGCGAGCCTGGAGCTTCGCGACTTGCGACGCAAGGCCGGCGGCTTCGACGCTGCGGAGGACTTCGTGGAAGTTCTTGTAGGCGTCGGGAGCTTCGTCGATCGGGTATTTCCGGCAGTTGGTTAGAATGTCGGAGACATCGAAATCGGCGTCCACGGACTTCTGGTCGAGGGTGCGTGCGGCGTGCTTTCTTCCCATGCAGCGTCCGGCACCATGGTTGACCGACCAAGCGGTGCGCTCGGCACCGCCTTGGGCGACCATGACGACGGAACCGTCGCGGGGATTTCCGGGCAGAAGGATCGGATGGCCGGTTTCGGCGAAGCGGGTTCCGGCCAACGAGAAATGTCCGCCGGGGATGGCCCGCGTCGCGCCCTTGCGGTGGACCCACGCCTTGTTGCCGTTGACGATTTCCTCACGCGCGATGTTGTGCGAGATGAAATAGACGAGCTGGCCGTTGCACCCCGGAAGGATTTCCTGGAAGGCTTCCAGCACGAGCGCGTTGATGAGCAAATGATTCACCGTGGCGAAGTTCGCGCCGATGGACATGTCGTCGATGTAGGCGTTCGCCTCGGGCGTTCCGAGCGGGGCGTAAACGAGTTGTTTGTCGCCTCCGGGAAAGGGCGTGCTCCAGTCGCGGAACTTTTTCTCAAGGTCCTTGAACTGGCCCTGCGCCAACAGGTTTCCGAGACCCCGCGATCCGCAGTGGCTGAGGAAGGAAACGTGGCCGTCCCGGAGCCCGAAGACATCCGCGGTATCGCGCGCCGATGGCCGGTCGATGACACGGGTGATCTCGCACTCGCCGAAATGGTTTCCGCCGCCGTAAGATCCGAGTTGTCCGGCCTTGTCGTTGAAGTTCCTGATTCGTCCGCTTTCGAGGATGAATTCAAGCCTGCTACGAAGCGCGTCGTAGGTTCCGTCATGTCCGCGGTGGGTCGAGTCTTCGCAACGGTCGGCCCATTCCGGCGGGATGCCGAGGGCTTCGCAAACGCGTCCGGTGGCACCCTCGGTCACGGCAAGGATTCCCAGTTCGCGATCCACGTTGCGGCCCTTTTTCACCGAGCGCTGACCACGTCCCGCTCCGGTCGGAGTGCGGGCGACGATGGCCTCGATGAGCGCGCGGCGCGTCGGCTTGTCGAGGATCACGTCTTCGGGAATGTCGAGCTGGAGCAACGACATCGAGCACTTGATATCGACGCCGACCGGTCCTGGATAGATATGCGTCGGAGAAACCATCACGCAACCGACCGGAGCGCCGTATCCGGCATGACCGTCCGGGTTCAGGATGAGATCCGTGACGCCGGGAGCCATGCGGGAGTTCATGGCCTGTTGGAGGCAGGTCGTGTCGAAGTTATCGCGGATCGAATCGGTGCCGACGACGGTGATCGGCTTTCCAGCGTCGTTCGGGAGAGGGATGAAGCCAAGGGCCTCGTCGGTTTTATGGATGGTGTGCATGAGAATAATTGTGAGTTAGGTAATTTGCCAAAAGGAATAGCTGAACTTTCCTTCGACTTGTGCCGTCAAGTGGTTGTCCGGAGTTCGCGCTTCAGCGTGCTCTTCACGAAGACAAGCTGAAGCTTGAATTCCGGACGGTCGTTAGGCGATGTTACTCGGTCCCCGTTTCGGTATTTGATTTTGGAATTATGCTAGATATGTTTCAGGGCATTTTCATCGGACATTCCGATGACGAAGGTGTTGCCCATTCCTTTGGAAGCTTGTTCGAGTGCCTCGATGTAGCGGATTTTCAAAAGTGCGGGATGGGTTTCGTAAAGTTTGGCCGCGTTCGCGAGGGTTCGGGCGGCGGCCGCTTTTCCTCGAGCCGCTTCGAGTTCCGCCAAGGCGGATTTTTTCGAGCGCCAGGATTCGGACAATGCGGCCTTGATGTCGGCGGGGAAGATGACATCGCGGATGACGAGTTCCGTCAGTTCCAGACCAAGATCGGCGGCTTTGGTTTGCACCACTTCCAACAAATTCGGCCCGAGTGCGCGGACGTTGGAGAGAAGGGATTCGGCTTCGACGCCGCTGATGGCATCCCGCAGGGCGAGCTGGATCAGCGTATAGAGTGTGTTGTTGAAGTCGGAGGTGGCGGAGGTCGCGGCGATGGGATCAACCACCCGATAGAGTCCGACTGCCGTGGTTTTCACGGTGATGCCCTCAAGTGTGGTGAGTTCCTGAGTCTGCAAGGTCACCTGCTGGAGACGGTTGTCGAACATTTGAAACTGGTGGCCGATCCCGAAGAACCGGTAACGCCCGGATTCGAGAAGTCCGACGAGCTTGCCGTTACGGCTGTGGATACAGCGGTGATTCATAGGGACGATGATGGCGGTGATCCATTTCCGGCTGAGGTTTCGAATGAGCGCGGCCAAGCCGGCGATTCCGAAAACAGCGATGATGAAAGAGGTGAATTGATTCATGATTTTATTAGGTTGAGAGTAGCGGCCATCCGCGGGGAAGCTCAGGTCTGGCGGGAAATGGGAATGGATTGGCAGTCGATGTCCGCCTCTCGGGTTTCCCAAATCACAGAGCCTTCGCCTGATGTTCTGCTCCAGCGCAGATGGCCTTTGTTGATAACCGGTTTCGAGCCGGGACAGTTTCCAAGACTGTTGACGATTTGCCGATTTGCAGGACCGCTCCGGGATTCCCTTTGAAGCTGCTGGCGTTGATGTCGGGAGTCATATCGCATGCGGCGGGCCAAGATTTTATAGAGTCTGTTTTAATTTCATAACTCATTGGTAGTGAGTTTGAAATATGACGATGTTTTTTGAGTCTGGATTTTTCGATGATTCGGAATTGTGTAAAAACTAGAAATACAGCTAGTTTCTTATCCATGAAGCGCGTGGTGATTGGTTTGCTCGGAACCAAGTTGGACAGTGGGACGGATGTTTCCCGCTGGGATCATTGGCGGCCGACGGTTTCGCTTTTCGAGCATGAGGATTTACTGTGGGATCGGCTGGAATTGTTGGCTGAGCCGAGTTTCGCGAAAGTTTCCAAGCAGGTGCTCGATGACGTGCGCCAAATTTCGCCGGAGACGGAAGCGCGGCTCCACGAGGTCAGCTACGGAGCGGATCCGTGGGATTTGGAAACGGTCTATGCGGCACTCCATGATTGGGCGCGTGGGTATTCGTTCGATTCGGACAACGAGGAGTATTTCATCCACATCACGACGGGCACCCACATTGCCCAGATCTCGCTCTTCCTGCTGAACGAGGCGGGCACGCTGCCGGGGAAATTGATCCAGACCAAGCCGCCATCGTCGCGGCCGTCCCGTGACCGGCCGAAGCCGGGTTATTCGGTGATCGATCTGGATCTCTCGAAATACGACCAGCTCAGCACCCGCTTTGAACGTGAGCAGGCGGAGGTGACGGATTTCTTGAAAAGCGGCATTGCCACTCGCAACGCGGGCTTCAACCGGCTGATCGAGCGCATCGAGCAGGTCGCTTTGTCATCGCGCGCACCGATGCTGCTCACGGGGCCGACAGGTGCGGGGAAATCGCATCTCGCCCGGCGGATTTACAAGCTACGGAAACAACGCGGCGGATTGCGGGGAAATTTCGTGGAAGTGAACTGCGCCACGCTCACAGGCGATACCGCGGCGTCCGCCTTGTTCGGCCACACGCGCGGATCGTTCACCGGGGCGCAGAAAGACCGGCCTGGATTGCTGCGCGAGGCCGATGGCGGATTGTTGTTTCTGGACGAAATTGGCGAGCTCGGAAGTGACGAACAGGCGATGTTGCTGCGGGCGCTGGAGGACAAGACCTTCCTGCCGGTGGGCGCGGACAAGCCGGTGAAGAGCGATTTCCAGCTCATCGCCGGAACCAATCGGGACCTGCGGGAAGCGGTGGTGAGCGGACGTTTCCGTGAGGATTTGTTAGCGCGGATTCATTTGTGGACCTTCGCCCTGCCGGCATTGTCGCAGCGCCGTGAGGACATCGCGCCGAATCTGGAATACGAGTTGGAACGATATCGTTTGGCAAATGGACGTGAGGCGAGTTTCAACAAGGAAGCGAAGCAGGCGTTTTTGAAATTCGCCGAAGCACCGGACAGCCATTGGTTTGGAAATTTCCGCGACCTCAATGCGGCGGTCACGCGCATGGCCACGCTCGCCCCGCGCGGGCGGATCCGGGTGGAAGAGGTGGACGAGGAAATCCAGCGGTTGCGCGAGAATTGGCATCGGCCGGGCGTGGCGGTGCAGGTGGAAGGCGCGGATCTGGATGCGGTTTTGAGCGTCGAAACGTCAGGCGGGCTCGACCCGTTTGACCGCGTGCAATTGGGCTATGTGGTCGCGGTTTGCCAAAGGTCAAAAACACTCTCGGACGCGGGGCGCGAGATTTTCGCCGTTTCGAGGAGCAAGCGGTCCGTGACGAATGACGCGGATCGCTTGAAAAAGTATCTGGCGAAATTCGGGCTGAAATTCGAAGGGCTGCGGAGTTGAAAAATCGAAGCTCACGAAGGCGTCATGCACGGCGCAAAAGTGGTCCGCACAGTCCTCTGTGCGGTTCTTACGTCGCAGCAGGACCGTCCGGAAAACAAAGATTCCGCACAGAGGACTGTGCGGTCCACTTTTTAAGCGGGCACCTTGTCCAAGCCGAAGGCGTCATGCACGGCGCGAGCGGCGTCTTCGATGCGCGGCTCGTCCACGGTCACGGCGATCTTGATTTCCGAGGTGGAGATCATGCCGATGTTGATGCCCGCGTCGCCGAGGGCTTTGAACATGGTGGCGGCGACGCCGGAGTGGGAGCGCATGCCGATGCCGACGGCGGAAAGTTTGGCGATGCCGGCTTCGGTCTCAATCTTCGAGTTCGGAGCGAGATCGGCGAGCACGGGCTTGAGCGCGGCCTGGGCTTTTCCGAGGTCGCTGGAGTGCATGGTGAACGAGTGGCGGGCGAAGCCGTCGTGCGCGATGTTGGAAACGATCATGTCGAGGTTGATCTCCGCATCGGCGAGGGCACCGAGGATCAGGCCGGACATGCCGGGCTCGTCGGGGATGCCGGTGATGGTGATCCGCGCTTGGGAACGCTCGATCGAGATGCCGCGGATGACGACGTTTTCCATGTTGGGATGTTCTTCTAACACAATGGTTCCTGGATTATCGTTGAGTGAGGAGCGGACTTCGAAAATGACGCCGAATTTTTTGGCGAATTCGACGGAGCGCGATTGCATGACCTTCGAGCCGGACGAGGCCATTTCCAGCATTTCGTCGTAGGAAATTTCAGGCAGCTTGCGGGCGTTTTTGACGATGCGGGGATCGCAGGTATAGACGCCGTCCACGTCGGTTAGGATCTGGCAAACGTCGGCCTTGAGCGAGGCGGCGACGGCGATGGCGGTGAGGTCTGAGCCGCCACGACCGAGCGTGTGGATCATTCCATCCGGCGTAATGCCTTGGAAACCAGCGACTACGAGGGATTTTCCGGCATCGAGGAAACTCTGCATCAGCGACGGATCCATGTTCAGGATGCGGCCGCGGGTGTGGGAGCCGGTGGTGTGGATACCCGCTTGGCGACCGGTGATGGAGGCTGCGTCCACGCCGATGTCCTGCAGGGCCATGGAAACAAGGGCGATCGATTGCTGCTCCCCGGTGGAGAGGAGAACGTCGAGTTCGCGCTCGCTGGGGTTTTCGGAAAGTTCGTTGGCCATCTTGATGAGGCCATCGGTGATGCCGGACATCGCGGAAACGACGGCGACGACTTGGTTACCCTCGTCGCGGGTGCGTTTCATCCGCGCGGCAACGTTGCGGATGCGATCGAGCGAGCCGACGGAAGTTCCGCCATATTTTTGAACGATGAGGGCCATGGGTGAAGCGGCCCGGAGTGAAGGGGAACTTCGCAAACTTGGCAAGAAATTGAAGTGAACGGTTATGGTCGATGTTTCAGAAATCGAACCACAATGGTAGCGCAGCGGACATGGACGAGCCCCATCCATCACTGAGTCAAATGAACAGGATGGACGCAGATGGAAGAGATGACGATTTAGGAATAAGGAAAATCACCCCATCACATATTCCAGCAGCAGGCTCTGGATAGCGCAGTAGAACTTGGAGCGGTAGAAGGCGGCGCGGCGCGTGGGGGTGAAATTTTTCGGGTCGATTTGCTCGCTGGGGCCGAATTTGAAATGTTCTTCCAAGGAAAGGCGCGCTTGGTTGAGCGAGCTGTACCAAGGAAATGCTTCGTCCGGCGTGATCCAAATCGGTCCTGGGCCGCCCTCGGCATGGAAGGCGGCGGATTCGATGGCAGCGCCGATCTGGGCGAGCTCGTCTTGAAAGGCCTCGCGCAGGTCCGGCACGATGTATTCCTGCCAATCTTCCGCGCCGGCTTCTTCGCTGATCAATCCCCCGAGGCGGCTGGCGAGGTCGTCTCCGCTGCCGTTGGCATCGATGAGGATGGAGCGTAGCAGCTCCCAATCACTGGCGTCCTCCGTGTCGATCCGGAGGCCTCCTTCGAGTGTGGGCATCGCTTTCATTCGGCTTTTTCCAATGAGGCTTTCAACTGGTGGGCCTGGAGCTGCTGTGCGTAGAACTCCGCTTTTTCGCGCTCGCCGGACCAGACGACCGAGCGGCCGAGCTTGTGGACCTGCATCATGAGGATGGTCGCTTTGTTTTCATCGTAACCGAAAATTTTCATCAGCACGAGGGTCACGTAGCCCATCAGGTTCACGGGATCGTCGTGAACAATGACGTTCCACGGCACGTCGAGTTGGGTGGTTTCGAGTGTCTGGGTGAGGGTGTCTGAATCAGCCATGGAAAAAATGTCAGGCGTCGGCGGTTGCGGGGATCGGGGCGTCCACCCACTTGCCGTGCTCGCGGATGAGGTCGATAAGGCGTTCGACCGCTTCTGCTTCCGGGATGTTGAATTTCACCGCAGTCTTGCCGACGTAGAGGTTGATTTTGTTTGGTGCGCCGCCGACGTATCCGAAGTCCGCGTCCGCCATTTCGCCGGGGCCGTTCACGATGCAACCCATCACGGCGATGCGCACGCCCTTGAGATGGCCGGTGGCCGCGCGGATTTTTTGGGTCGTGTGCTGGAGATTGAAAAGCGTGCGGCCGCAGCTCGGGCAGGCGACGTAATCGGTTTTGAAAATCCGCGTCCCGGCGGCTTGCAGGATGTTGTAGGCGAGGCGGAGCGATTGCCCGGGGGCCGTTTCGCCACGGACGAGGATCGCGTCGCCGATGCCGTCACTGAGCAGCGAGCCGATATTTTGCGCGGCTGGCAGGAGGGCGGTGAGGAAATCCGTATCGCCCTGCGGCGGGTGAAGCGTGTCCTTCAAGAGGATCGGATGGCGGGGATCGACGCAGAAAGCGAGCTGGCGGAAGGCGTGGATGACTTCCAGATCAAGGCCATCGGCGACGGTGACGAGCTTCGTTTCCGGAGAGCTGTTTAAAAACGAAACCGCTGCTTGGTCGCGGGGATCGATTTCCACCACGCCGGATTTTTCAACGATGATCTCCGGCTTGAAGTCGCCCATCCCGGAAATTTTGTGGGCCAGGGAGTTCCAGCGTTCCTGCGTCGTGAAAACGCGGACTGTGTTCTCGCCACCCAGATCATGACCCATGATCGTGAGCGGAGAACTCGCGCGTCTTTCGTAGCTGAAAGGATCGTAGGAAGGCGTGAATGCGGCTTCTCCAAAAGTGGCTGGTGCATCTTGCACCAGACCGTTGCTGGGGCGTCTCGCCCCAAGCACTTCGTCCCAAGAATCCCCATAAACAGACCCCGTCCATTCCCGGCTGGCATTTCCCTTCACCGGATTGTTCAAAATATACCGGACCTGATGCCTGAAATCTTCACCATCCCTGACGAGGTGATCGTAATATTCCTCCTGCCAGAAAGTTCCGGTCTGTCCTAAAATCTCATTCGCTTTCTTCGCGGTGAAGGATTTCCAGGATTGGATGATTTTTTCCAAATCATGCTCGTTTGCCGGACGAAGAAGCGCATGGACGTGATTCGGCATCACGGACCACGCGATCAGTTCATAACGGCTGCCATCAAAATGCTTCAAAGCATTCAGCACCAATTTCCCGATCTCCGGCTTCCTGAGATGGCAGGCACCGTGGCAGGCATCCAATGCGAGTTCCAACATGGTCTCCTGGAGTCCGGCGATTTCCGAGCGAATGGCGACGAGCGCATCGTGTAAACTGCGGGATTCCTTCTGTGCGGTGAGGTCTTCGAGACGCTCGGTTAAAATGTCTTTGCGATCCTGAAATTCCTGCCTTGCCGATGGTGGAAGGGAATCCTTGAGGCGGAAGGTGACCGAGTAGGTTGCGCCGGGGACGCGCCAGTGGGGAAGATAGGTGGAGGAGTTTTTGGTGAGTTGGTCCCAGTCTGGGCGGATTTTTGCGGCGTCTTGTTGAAGATCGGGGCGAGACGCCCCTGCAACGGCCTGGGGCGAGACGCCCCAGCCACTTTCGGAGCTGGTGCTCCTCAGGTTATAAATCCCCGCAAGCGCTTGAGCCACCGGGATTTCATGGATCGCGTCTTCCGTGAGCGAAACACGAATGGTGTCTCCAATCCCGTCCGCCAGCAGCGAGCCGATGCCGATCGCGCTTTTGATTCGGCCGTCCTCGCCATCGCCGGCTTCCGTGACGCCGAGGTGGATCGGGTAATTCCAATCCGGCCCCTCAGCCTCCAGCCGCGCGACCAACAAGCGATACGCCTCGATCATCACCTTCGGGTTCGAGGCCTTCATCGAGAAAACGAAATTATGATAGTCGTTCTCCCGAGCGATCCGGGCGAATTCCAACGCGCTTTCGCACATTCCCAGCGGCGTGTCGCCATAGCGGTTCATGATGCGATCCGATAGCGAACCATGGTTTGTCCCGATCCGCATGGCCCGGCCGAGATCCTTGCAAAGGTGCACCAGCGGCGTGAATTCCTCGCGGATCCGCTCCAGCTCCTCGGCGTATTGCTCATCGCTGTATTCGCGGATTTCGAACTTTTTCTTATCCACGAAATTTCCCGGATTCACGCGGACTTTTTCAACCCACTTCGCGGCCTCCATCGCCGCGTCCGGCTTGAAATGGATGTCCGCCACCAGCGGGACATTGCAACCCGCCGCGCGGACCTCGCGGGCGATGTTTTCCAGATTCGCCGCGTAAATTCTCGTCTGCGCCGTGATCCGCACGATCTCGCAACCCGCCTCCGCCAGACCGAGCACTTCCGCCACGCAGGCCGGGGTATCGCGGGTATCCGAGGTGATCATCGACTGCACGCGGATCGGGTTGTTTCCGCCCACGCCGACGTTTCCCACCATCACCTCACGGGTCACCCGGCGGGAATAGTGGAGCAAATCGGGGCAATAGCGCAGCGGTGCGGGTGAACTCATTTCAACGTTGGATATAAACGAGAAATTCGCCCCCGGCAATGGTTGCGTGCGTGTCAAAAAACCCGTGTTTCCGCGAATTTACCGTGCCTTTACGGACCGACCACCGCCCGCCGTGGTAAAAGTGGGCCGTTATGAAAACCACCGTCCTGTTTTGCAGCCTGCCGCTCATCGTTTCCGCCCTCGCCGACGAGCCACCGAATCCGCTGATCGATTACCGCGGCTTTGTCATGACCAGCACGGGCCTTGGCAAGGTTCACGAGGAACGCCGGGTGAGTGAGGAAAAATTCATCGCCATGGCCGCCGAGCCCGGCACCGTCATCCTCGACGCCCGCAGCACCGACAAATTTCAGAACATCCACATCAAAGGCGCGCTCCATCTTCCGTTCACCGATTTCACCGAGGACGCCCTGAAGAAAATCATTCCGGACAAAACCACCCGCATCCTCATCTACTGCAATAACAACTTCAAAAACGAACCCGCCAATTTCGCCTCAAAATCCGCCACCGTCTCCCTCAACATCCAGACCTTCATCAACCTCCACACCTATGGCTACGAGAACGTCTATGAACTCGCCCCGCTGCTGGACGTGAAGACCACGAAGATCCAATTCGAAGGCAGCATTGTGAAATGAACGGCCCAAAGTGGTTGGCGCATCTTGCGCCAGTCCGTTGCTGAGGCGTCTCGCCTCAAGCCGTCTGCTTGCCTCCAGGCTCGAATTCCCCTATCAAACTTTCATGTCGGAAATCACCATCCTCGTCATCGAAGACGACCCCGCGATCCGCCGGGGCCTCGTCGACGTGCTCGAATACGCCGGCTACAAAACCCTCGAAGCGGCCGATGGTCACGCCGGCATCGATCTCGCGCTCAAGGCAAATTACCGACTCCTTCTGTTGGATCTCGTCATGCCCGGACCGTCCGGTTTCGAGATTCTCGAAGCCCTCAAACGCAAACGCCCCGGCCAGGCCGTCATCGTTCTATCTGCAAGAGGCGAGGAAAACGACCGGATCCGCGGCCTCACCACCGGCGCGGACGATTACGTGGTGAAACCCTTCAGCATGAAGGAACTCCTTGCCCGTGTGGATGCCGTCCTCCGCCGCACCTGCGAACGCGGCGCTCCTGCCGACAGCCGCCCGGTCCCCGGTGGCACCGTGGATTTCAAGGAACGTTCGCTCGATTTCATCGATGGCCGCCGCGAGGAACTATCCGAACGCGAGAGCGAGCTGTTGCGATATCTGCTCGATTCCCAAGGCCGGATCATCAGCCGCGAAGAAATCCTGCGTAACCTCTGGGGCCTCGATCCCGACCGCACCGAGACGCGCACGATCGACATGCACATCATGCATCTCCGCTCGAAACTCGGCGACAAGGACCAATCCCTGCTCGCGACCGTGCGTGGCAAAGGCTACCGTTGGACCTCATGAAAACGTCCCGCAGCCTGCTCGTCTGGGCCACCCTCGCGCTGTGCGGCGTGATGGTGTTGGCCGCGATGACCTGGCTCACCCGCGGCGTCCTCGCCTCGGAAAAGGAACGCACCGTCGCCGAGTCCCGCGCCGATCTGGAAGAACGCACCCGCCTCGCCCTCTGGCGCATGGATGCCGTCGGTGCGGCGATTGTGTTAGGCGAGAACCGCCATCCGCCCGCGGACTACGAATCCAACGCGGCGTTTCCCGCCACCACCGATCCTGCCGTCAGACTGCATTTCCAACTCCGCCAGCTTGGCAAACTCACCTCCCCCGAAGGCTCGGAGCGGAAGGAGCATTTCGAAAATTTACGGAAGCTGCTGAACACAAATCCCCTGCCCGGCGACGAATGGTCCACCCTCACCTGCGCTGCCGAGGCTGGCGAAAACGCTTGGCAGGCCGTGCCCAAGGAAGCGCTCAAGTCCCAAAGCGACAACGCCGTCATCCGTCAGCAAAAAGGCGGCCAGGAGGTGCGCAACGACATCCAGTATCAGAATAATTTCAACGGCACCGAACGCGCTCAGCGGGCAAAGTCAGTCGGGGAAGCGCTCAACAATTCAAGCCAAACTCTGGATCAGAAACAAGTCTTTGAAATTTCCCCGGCGGTTGAAATCGCCGAGCTGGGAACCATGCGTTCGATCTGGGTGGGCGGAAATTTATTCCTCCTCCGCCAACTCACCGCTGCCATTCCCGGCTCCGTCGAAAAACGCGTGCAAGGCGTTTGGCTCGATCACGAGGCACTCAAGCAACGCCTGCTCGCAGAAGTGAAGGATCTTCTTCCGACCGCCGTGCTGACGCCGATCATGAGTTCCGCAGCAGACGACCCGCTGGCGCTCGTTTCATTCCCTTTCCACCTCCAGCGCAATGAAGTTCCGCCCACCGCCGTTTCCACGCTCAACGGTCCGCTTCTCGTCGGCTGGGGCGCGGTGCTGCTCGCGCTTCTAACCGCTTCGCTGCTCGTCCACGCCATCATGCGTCTCAGCGAGCGTCGCGCTTCGTTTGTTTCCGCCGTCACCCATGAGCTCCGCACGCCGCTCACCACCTTCCGGCTCTACTCGGACATGCTGGAAAGCGGCGCGGTGCGGGAGGAAAAACGTGGCGACTACTTGCGAGTCCTGTCCCGCGAGGCCGACCGGCTTTCCCACCTGGTGGAAAACGTGCTCGCCTTCTCCAAGATCGAGCGCGGCAGCGCCCGTGCCACGGTGCGCGAACTGAGAGTGGCGGATTTGTTAGCGCCGATGCGCGAACGCCTCGAAGCCCGTCTCGCCACCGCCAGCCTCACGCTGGAGATGGATTTGGAAACTCCCGGCGCCGCGAAAATCGTGCGCGTGGACTCCGCCGCCGTGGAGCACATCCTTTTCAACCTCATCGACAACGCCGCGAAATACGCCGCCGCAGGTGATCCACCGTTGGTCAAAATTTCGATAGAAGCGACTCCGCGCGAAGTGGAGATCATCGTCAGCGATCATGGCCCGGGCATTCCGTTTTCCGAGCACCGCCGGGTTTTTCGGGCATTCCACAAATCCGCCAGAGAAGCCGCCGAGAGCCGCCCGGGCGTCGGCCTCGGACTCGCCCTCTCACGCCGTCTCGCGAAATCGCTGGGCGGCGCGCTCGATTGCGCGGCATCGGACCACGGTGCCCGCTTCATCCTGCGGATTCCCCTGGCAGGAATCTGAAGGGGCCGTCTCGAAGATGGATTCTCGCGCAGAGCCGCTGAGTCTTTTTTCATCACTTCGATGTTCAAAGAGGTTCACCGCAAAGGCGCGAAGTTCGCCAAGGAACGCAAAGTCAGATTGAGGTTTTGAGAGTGAAATTCGTCCTCTTCATTTCTCTTTATCTCGATGTTCGATGTTCTCTTTCCCTCTGCGCCTCTGAAGGGGCGTTTGAAGGTGGGAAAGCTTGCCGCTCGTGAATCGAAACTCACCTTCTACACCCGCTTCGGCTGGCTTACCCCATGGATCGGACTGGCCTTGGCGCTCGTTTGTTGGATCAGGATGCTAGTGCCGGTGAAACGCAGTTAGGCCGAAGACCCCAAGGAGCGGCGGAATCTGTCCGCCGTGCCCATGAGAAGCCAACGAACAGCGGATTTCCTCTCCTCATTGGCATTTCATGGGCGTGGGCGATCCGATATCGCCCTTCCTTGTGGGTTAAGAGCGGACAGACCTTGCCAACGCCTCCTGCATCGCCCGGGCGGTGGGAAACAGCACGGAGTTTTCGAGATGGATGTGCTTGTGCAGATCTTCTTCCAGCTCCTGCAAGCCGGCGAACAGGGCGCGGTAGGTGTTGCAGGCTTCGGCGGGCGGTTGATAGCCGTGGGTCAGTTCGCGAATTTTGACGAGGGCCTGTCCGGCATCGTCGTGCTCGTGCAGCATGCAGGCGATCGGGCCGTCCAAGGGCATCGGGATCGGCTCGCCATGGCTCATCGCGGTGATGGCGGGAAAAAGCACCTGTTCCTCCTTCATCAGGTGGCTCGTCAGCTCTTCGGCCATGTCCTGGAAAACTTCGAAAACCTCCACCAGCGATGGCGTGTGGCCGCCATGCACCTGGGCCACGCGGGCGGCCATGGCATGAAGTCTCGGCAGCTCCGTGCGGAGGTAGCCGTGATGCTTTTCCACGATGTAGGCTGCCAGCGCCTCCGCACTCAACTCGGCGGGGTTCCACTCGGGCGCGGATAGGTCGCTGGCTGCGGCTTCCAGTTGTTCGACCACGGTGTCGGTGGAAATCCCCTTTTTCTCGCAAGCCTCGCGGAGCGAGCGTCCTCCCTGGCAGCAGAAGTCGATCCCCAGTGCTTGGAAAACCCTCGATTGCGAGGGGCGTTCGGCAACAATTTCTCCGACGGTGCGGTCTGGCAGCGAGGTTCCGGCTGGTGAAAATACAATCGTTGAATGGCTCATAACGCCGTGATTCAGCACATCTTCTGGAGTGGATGCACGTCAAAAAGAAAAAAAGTTCTTTAATTAAATATTACCTGTTCAAACAGAGGGATGGTTGCCCACGGTTGCGTTCGTTCCGTCCATCGGCGGATCTATTTTCCTCTTTGGAATTCTCCGGCCGCATTTGACCGCATCGCGTCTTTTGGCATCCGGTCGAAGAGACGGCATTCGAATTCCGGCCCAAAGGGTCAACATCCCTATGCCCAGCCCATCGGGCTGGGTAACATCCGCCAAAGATTCATGCGCCCCAACGGGGAGCGATACCGGGGCGTTCGATCGCTCCCCGAATCGCGGCCTTTCAGGCCGCCAATGGCTTTGCGTGATCTGACCCAGGACGTTGCCCTGAGCTGAGGGATGCTGTCCTGTTGGGTCAAAGACCTCAAAGAAACCTCTTCATACCGGATTTTATCACGAACTTCCCGTAGTGTCGGGCTCCTGATTCACCGGGTGAATTTGACTTCATTCGCGTCCATTCGCGGCTGAAAAACCAAAATGAGGTCGCCCTGGCGGGTGCCAGTCGGCGGATTGACAAGGGGAAACCGAGCAATCATCTTCCGCCCATGGTATCCAAGACTCCGAAGCCGCCTATGGCAGCGAAACTTCCTGTTTTCGCGATTTCATGTTGGGTACTGGCCCTGATGGCCTTCGTGCAGCTTCTTGTGGCAGGGATGGCTTTGGCGACGAAGCTCGACGAATCCCGCCAGGTGCGAATCGTCGAGAAAGAGGTTCCGAAAACGATCGTCATCCGGGTCCCGGCCACTGCTGCATCTCCGACAGCTCCACCCTCAGATCCTGTCGTGGCGCAGAATTCTGTGGTTTCTCGGCCTCCCGTGGCAGCTCCAGTGGCCCCGCCGGTAGCCCCACCTGCGCTGGTCCCAGCCGTCGCGCCCACGCCGATGGCGACGCCGAAAATTGCCGACCCCCGCACCGAGCGCCTCGTGAAAGAAGGTCGGCAAGCACGCGTAGCCGGTGACATGGGGCTCGCCGTGATGAAACTCGAGGAAGCCCTCACCCAATCGCCGGAAGATCCGAACGTGCATTACGAAATGGGCTTGGTCCACGAGCAGATGGGCGTTTTCGATGTCTCCTCGGCGCATTTCGAAAAGGTTTTCCAAATGGGTGCCACCGTCGCCGGCTCGCTTTACGAACTGGCTGCAGCGAAACTCCGCGACGGCCCGCAGGATGACAAGACGGTCGGCCAGTTGTCGCTCGGAAAGATCCGCATTTTCAACGATGCCCAAAGCGAGGACGGACAGCGGGTGATCCTGACGATCCCCGTGCAGAAAGATCCGGCCAAGGAAATCGATGTGAGCGAGATCGCCGTTTCCGTGACCTTTTTCAACCGCAACTCCAAGGGCGAGATCGTGATGAAGGATGACCGATGCGTGGCGCAGGACAAGTGGGTGACATTGCCCTTCGATTGGGCGGGTGGTGAGGAAGACTTGAGAATGACCTACGTGATTCCGCCTCAGGACGCGCAGACGGATCAGCTTTTCGGCAAGCGGAGTTATTACGGGCAGGTTGTTACGCTGTCCTACAAAGGCGAGGTGCTGGACTTGCAGGCGTGGCCGGCGGTGCTCGCCACCAAGATCGGCCAGCAGCCTCCGGCAAATCCGAATGGCGCTCTCCAGCCGGAATTTCAAGACACCCTGCCGCCTGATTTCGACCCGAATGTGCCGCTCTTGCCGCCCTTGAAACAGCAGCCGCTCGTCCCGGAACTGCCGCGCAAGTGAGCCTTTCCGCCGATTTTCAAAACCCATATGAACCCCGCCCCAGAAGATCGCCAGTTGGGCGAATACCGGCTCAAGGAGCTCCTCGATGAAAATGACCTTACCCGCACCTGGCTCGCCGAACAGGTCTCTGTCGCGCGGCTGGTTTTGCTCGATGAGCTCCATGCCGATCGTGACGACCAGCGGGACGCGTTTCTCGCGGATGTCCGGGTGAAGGCCTCCGTGGATCACCCGCTGATCGGTTCCGTTTATGAGGCCGTGTCCGAGCCGGACCTGTGCTTTTTCGCCCACGAGCTCCTGCCCGGCGTCACTCTGGGGGAGAGAATCAAAGCCAACCAGCCGCTCGCTCCCGCCCGCCTTGCTCATGTCCTGAAACGCACTGCCGAGGCTCACCTCCAGCACGAGACTCTCGGCCACGCCACCTCTCTGCTCGGCCCGGACGCCATCCATCTCGATGCCCACGGCGTTGTTCGTTTGAAAAATCTGGCCATCGCAGGACGCCGAAGTCCGGAAGATTCCGTCCGCGATGTGGTCAATCTCGGCACGTCCCTCGTTCCCCTCATCGCCATCGGCCAGCCTGGTGCCACCCGTCTGCTCACCCTTCTCAGTTGGATGCGCGGTGAGGGCATCGACGCGCCGATCGGCTGGAACCAGGTCCGCGATTTCTGCGAACAGATCGAACAACAACTCGCCGATCCCCTCCCCACCTCCGTCGCCACCCAGTCGGTCGGCCACGCTCGGCGGAAACCCCCGGTCGCCCTCATTGCCATCATCAGCGGCATTGTTTTGATCGGGATCGTCGCCTTTGTCATCCATCAGCGCCCGGTGAAAGCCGCCGTTCCGCCGCGTGCCAATCTTCCCCAAGCAGTCTCCATTCCTGATGGAAAATACCCCACCCCGGACGGCACCGAGGAAACTCTGCATTCCTTCCGCATCTCCGCCAACGAGGTCACCATCGGCCAATACGCGGAGTTTCTCGAAACCCTCGACGTGCTCTCCAAGGACCACCACGAGCGCACTTTTGACCACGAAACCCAGCCTCCGGAAAAAACCACCCACGTCCCGGACGACTGGACCGCCCTGCTCGCCGCCGCCAAAGCCAACGGCACTTGGAAAGACCTGCCGGTCACCCTCGACTCCCCCGTCATCGGCGTCGATTGGTGGGACGCCGCCGCTTACGTCGAGTGGAAACAAGCACGCCTGCCGACTCAGGAAGAATGGTTCGCCGCGCTGAAAAAGGATCTGCCCAAGCCCATCACCCTCATCCCGGGTCCATGGGCTCCCGTGAGTGACAACGTCGGCGACCGCACCCCCAACGGTCTCATCGGGATGGCCGGCTCCGTTTGCGAATGGACCCGCCGCCCGGCGACCAATCCCGCGAACCCGCTCGGCGAGCGCCTCTGGGTCATCATCGGCGGCTCCTACCTGAAACCCGGCAGCAACGCCCTCTCCCGCGAGTGGACCGCAAACCGCGCCCTCCGCCGCCCTGATCTGGGCTTCCGGGTCGTCATGGATGCGAAGTGATTTGCGGTTTGAAACGTAGCGAAATTCGTCTTCGCAAATGCCTCAAATCGCTGGTAATGAATGAATTTCAATTGTCGCACCCGTGGCATGAGAAATTGGGGTGATGTAGGAGAGTTCATACAACTGCCTCATCCTTAGGAGGCGCTCAGGGAGCGGCGATATCGGATCGCCGATGCCCATGGGGTGCCAATGATGAACGGTTTCCTCACCTCATTGGCTTCTGGGCGTAGGCGGACCGATTCCGCCTCTCCTTGGGACATTCACCCAATCAGCTCCGGCAACTGCGTTTCCAGCCACTGGCGGGCGGCGGTGGTTTTGAGGGCGCATTCCCAAATGGTGACGACGTGCCAGCCGAGGATCAGGAGGGCGTTTTCGTTGCGGAGATCGCGGGTGCGGTTGCCCTCGATTTTGGCGGTCCACCACTCGGTGCGGCTGTGGGGAATGCGGAAGTGTTTGCAGTGTTCGTGGCCATGCCAGTAGCAGCCGTGGACGAAAATGACGGTGCGATATTTCGCTAGGACGAGATCGGGGCGGCCGGGAAGCTGTTTGTTTTTTGGGCCGCGGACGGTGAAGCGGTAGCCGTGGCGGTGGAGCAGGGAACGCAGGGCCAGCTCCGGCTTGGTGTCATACCCTCGGATTTTGGACATGACTTCCGAGCGCTTTTCCGGAGTGAAGACGTCCATGGGAGAACATGGAACACTGAACATCGAACGTCCAACATCGAAGTGTGGACGGCGGCCCAGTCAGAACGGGGCAAACCAATGACCCTTCTCTACCTCTATTTCATTTCCAGACGTCTCTGAGGCCGGGGTGGACAAGTGAAAAGCCGGGGGTTTAGGCTCTGCCATGATGAACAGACGCACGTTGGGTAAAGGCGGATTTGAAATCGGCGAGGTGGGGATCGGCTGTTGGCAGTTCGGCGGAGATTTCGGGCCGATGGAGGATTCGACCGCTTTTGCGATTCTCGAAGCCGCTGTCGAAAGCGGCACGGATTTTTTCGATACCGCCGATGTCTATGGTGCCGGCCGGAGTGAGGAGCTGATCGGGCGTTTCCTGAAAACCTGCGAAACACCGATCACGATGGCGACGAAGGTCGGCAGGGAGGCGGTCCTCTATCCGGACAAATACAGCCGGGAAGTGGTGCGCGATTCGCTGCTGCGCTCGATCAAGCGTCTGGACGTGGAGGTGCTCGATCTGGTGCAGCTCCATTGCGTGCCGACCGAGGTTCTATCAGACGGCGCGATTTTCGAATGGCTGCGCGATTTCCAAAAGGAAGGCATCATCAAACAGTTCGGAGCCAGCGTGGAAAGCGTGGAGCAGGGCCTCATCTGCCTGAAACAGGAAGGACTTCTATCACTCCAAGTCATCTTCAATCCCTTCCGCCTGAAACTCGCCACCGAGCTGTTGCCGCAAGCGAAGGAAAAAGGCGTCGGCATCATTGTCCGCCTGCCGTTGGCGAGCGGTTTGTTATCGGGGAAATTCACCGAAGCCACGAAGTTCGCCGAGTCGGATCACCGGAACTACAATCGCGACGGCCAAGCCTTCAACGTCGGAGAAACCTTCGCCGGACTGCCATTTGAAAAGGGCGTGGAGCTGGCGGATGCCCTCAAGGAATTCGTCCCTGCCGGAATGACCCTGGCGCAAATGACGCTGCGTTGGATTCTCGATCACGACGCGGTCTCGGTCATCATTCCCGGTGCCAGTTCGCCCGCGCAAGCCACCGGAAACGCCGTGGCCGCGGGATTGGAGAGGCTTTCACCGGAACTTCATGCAAAGCTGGAGGCGTTCTATCAGATCCATGTGAAGGAACACATCCGCGGGCCGTATTGAGATTCGCGGGGAGGACCTTGAGGAATTTAGCCACGGAGGGTGGGAGGAAAGATGGAGGGAAGAGAGGTTTAATTTCAGAACCTGAACTGCTAGGAATCCCAACTCTTCTCCGTGAGCTCCCTCTTCCTCCTACCCTCCGTTGTAAAATTCTGCGAAGTGTCCTCTCCTCCGTTCAGAGCAATTCCTGCCGCCAATCGAGAATGTCGTTAGGCGGTGTTTCCGGCTTGGGCTTTTTGGGTGTTTTCCGGAGGTGATGGCGGAGCAGACGGACGATCAGCTCCGGCAGATCGATTCCAACGCGCTCGGCGGTCCGGAGCAGGTCGGGTGGAAGATCGATGGTGGTTTTCATCGAATGGGGGCCGGGTGGCTTCAATTGTTGAAAGGATTCCGGGCACCCTCTGCCGGGGAGGATTCGACGGGAGCGGATGGCGTGGATTTTGGCTCAGACTTGGTCGTGAGAGACGTGCCCGCGGTGTCGAACCAATGTTGCAGGAAGAATTTCTTCTCTTGGGTGAGGAAAACACTCGATGTTCCAAGGATCGGCCGGAGCGAAGTGGTCATTTGCAAGGTGACTAACAAAAATACGGTGCTCCAGATGGCGAGCGGACCTTTCTGGGTGCCGCCGGTCGCGAAGACGACGGATTTCAAAAACCGCAGGGCGAAGAAGACGGCGATGATCCACGAGCCGATCGCGAGCGTGCCCATGAAACCCAGCGAATCAGTGGATTCGGCGAAAATCCACACGGCCGGGGCGAAGCCTAGCAACAGCAAACCGGCCAAGGCGAGCGCACCGGCGAGGCAGGCGGCGAGTTGGGAAATGCTCACCCGCGCACCGGCCAGCGTGGAGAAAATGTAGAGGCTGGGGAAACAAATCACGCCGGAGAAAATGAGTCCGGCGGTGACTTTCAAGGGAGCAGCCCAGAGTTGGTCGTGTTTCGCGAAGCAGCCGAGCACGAAGCCGAAGAGAGCGATGGAAATGACGGCCATGAGGGCGAAGCGCCCGGTGGCTCCGTGGTTCGCTTCGGCTAGGCGGGCGACGAGGGCGTGAGGCCGACGGAGGAGAGCTTCGAAGAGCGTTTTCAGATCGAGCTTTTCCGGCAGCGGGGCTTCGAGCGGCGGTGGTTGGACGTCGGGTGTGGTCATGGTCGTGGGGTGGTTTTGTGGTTCAATTGGATGGCGCGGGCGATCGGGCCGATGAGAAGAAGGAGGATGCAGAAAAGGGCCGGAGCGCCGTAGCCGCCGGTGATGTGGTCGATCGAACTCCACACGGCTTCGTAGAAATTTCCGTGCAGCGGATGGGCGCGGAGGAACTCGACCTTGAGATCCGGCATGCCGAAAAATGGTCGCAGGACCCATGAGAACTGTGCGCCGAGAAATCCATTTCCGCCCAGCCAGGCGAGCAAAGTAGCAGTGGCGGCCGCCGGAGTCGGCGCCTTCACGGCGAGCAGACGGTGAAGGTGGAGATTCGCCGTGATCCCCGCGAAGCCGATCAGAAAGGTGTGGGTGACGAGATAGGCTGCGTGGGCATTTTGCGCGCCGGGCGAGTGCGGCGATGGTGCATTCCAAGCGAGGAAGAAGGTGATCGGTGCCAGCGAACCGAGGATCAGGGCGGCGAGCCCGAAGGCGGTGAGCAGGGCCAGCAGGGATTGGCGGAATCCCAGCCCAGTGCCGAGCAGCAGTCCGAGCAAACCGTTTAAAAGTCCATTGCAAGCCAGCGTGAGAAAAATGAGCAGGGGAAGTTTCACCGCCACGTAAGCACCCATCAGCGGATCCCGCCAGTAGCCGACGCTGAATCCGTAAACCGCCAGTCCGGCGACTGCGGTCACCGCCACCCAGGCGACCCGCTGCGGTGTGGGAGCATCGAGCCAATCCGGGGTCGGCTGGATGAGTTGGCGGAGGTTCATGGCCGCGATGGAATCACCGGCTCATGAAGTTGTGATGGAGGTTGTGTGAAGAATTTCGTGAATCCTCCCAAACAAGATGGCGCTTGAATGTTCGCGTCCATGACTCTAGTTCGGGGGTCGCATGGATCTAATGCACCCTTATCAACACCTGTCGCTTTTCACCACAGGCCTGGTACTGGCCATCTGGCTGATCGGCAGCCACGCCTACATGTTGGTGAAACCGACCGAGGCACAGGATTTCCTGAAGAAATTTCCGCGCAATCAGTTTCTCGGCCAAGTCCTTTTGGGCATCGGCCTCGTGTGGTTCTGGTTGCTCATCGCACCGCCCGGCATGGGAAAACTCAGTGCCCTGGCGATGGACCTCGGTGAATTCAACTCCGCAAAAGGACTGCTGCGTGTGCTGGTCCCAATCTCGTTGATCCTTGTCACGATCAGTGTGCGGGATTTCCTCGCGGTCCGTGCGCTCGGTCTTGTCGGACTGATGGTCGCTGCGCCATTGTTAGGAGCCGCCTTTCTCAAGGATCCTCAATCGCGGCTGCTTGTCCCGATCTATACTTACGCCATGTTGACTGCCTCGCTGTTCTTCGTCGGCATGCCTTTCCTTTTCCGCGATGCGGTGACGTGGGTGACGGCTGAACAAAAACGCTGGACCCTGATGTCACTGGCGGGACTTGGCTACGGAGTCGCAGTCCTCGTCTGTGCCTTCGCTTTCTGGCGGGGATATTAATTTCAAAAACAAAAAAGGCGTCCTTCCATGATGGGAGGACGCCTTTTTTATTGGGAAACGCTTTAGTAAACAGGAGCGCCGGAAGTATCGCCACCACCGCCACCCGCGTTTTTGTTGGCGGTTTTTTCCATGGCTTCTCCGCCGATCCGCATGTCACGGCCGAGGCCGATGAACGTATTGCAGGAGCTGAGCAGCATGCCGGCGGCCGCTGCGGTGATCAGTAAGATTGATTTCATCGAGATTTTGGATACGCCAATTTGGCAGGCCTGCAAGCGGATTTTGTAAACCTTGCTTAATTAATGAGCAGGCTGCCCACACCGAGGATTGTGATGTGAGAAAGCCGACACGGATGGGAAGAATTCGAACCGCAAAGCCGCAAAGTTCGCCGAGAAACGCAAAATCAGACGCTTGGTTTTTGGGCGCAGAACTCTTCCTCTTCAAGCCTCTTCATTCCGGGGCCTCATGCGCTCGGGCTGGTGGCGAGTACCGGCTGGATGTGGGATTCCGAAACGAGGGCGATCATCAGGTTGTTGACCATCACCGCTTTGTTCTTCTCGTCGAGCTTCACGACGTTGTCGTCTTCGAGTTTCTTGAGTGCCATTTCCACCATGCCCACCGCGCCTTCCACGATCATTTGGCGGGCGGCGATCACTGCCGAGGCTTGCTGGCGGCGGAGCATTGCTTGGGCGATTTCCGGGCTGTAGGCGAGATGGGAAAGCTGGGCTTCGATGATCTCGATGCCCGCAATCGCCACGCGGCCCTGAACCTCGGACTGGAGGGTTTCGCCGACGCGCTCCGGAGAACCCCGCAGCGAAACCTCACCCGGATTATGCGGCTCGTAGGGGAAATGGCTCGCCAAATGCCGCAGCGCCGTCTCGCACTGGATGTGTACGAACACCCCGTAATCCTGCACATCGAAGGCGGCTTTCGCCGTGTCCACCACGCGCCAGACAATCACGCAGGCGATCTCGATCGGGTTGCCATGCGCATCGTTCACCTTGAGCTGCGGGCTTTGGAAATTGCTGATCTTGAGGGAAATCCGGTCCTTGCTCGCGAACGGATTCGCAAACCAGAAACCCGCTTCCCTAACCGTCCCCGTGTATTTGCCGAAAAACGTCAGGATTTTTGCTTCATTCGGCGAAACGATGAACAGCCCTTTCAGCCACAACATGATTATCGGAACGACCAGCACCATCAGGAATGGCGCATCTTCCAAAATCCAACGGAACTGGCCGGTCAGAATCGCCGCGGCAATGACGATGATGAGTATGACAAACGGGATCAATCCCTGGACACAGAGCGCTCTTTTTTCGGTCATGAATTTGGAATGTTAGGATTCGTCATTTCCCTCACGGTTGTTTTCCAAATAGCGGAATTGCCCTTTTTTGCAAGTTCCATCCGAGAGGATGATCACGGATCAGAGGTTCTGGAGGAAGACCTGCACCCTTTGCCGTAATCGCCGGGGTTTTACTTTCCAATGTGAGTTTCCACTTCCAAAGTTCGGGCCTGACCGGTCGGCAGTTTCGGTATTTTTCTGAAATCGCGATCTGCTCCTGTGCCATGCAAACTCCAGCCAACATCATTGCCAGACATCGGGGTCTCGGTGATTACCTGACCGGCGAGTCGTGGCTGCGTCAGTTCAGTCGGGCGACTTTGGCCCGCAGCCAAAGTTATGCGAATTCGCGATATGTCATCGGAATCGAAGAGAGCGAGCCTATCGCAAATGAGATCCTCTGCCTGAGTGCGAGGATCAAGGGCTCGGATAACAGATACTACACCACCCTGCTTCGTTTCCATTTCAAGGATAACCAATGGAAGGTCGATACCGCTTGTTCCTGCCCCGTCAGCTACCTTTGCAAGCACACCGCGGCTTTTCTCAAAGTGCTCGCTGCGGATCTCAGGAATTCCGCGAAGAATCCCACATCCGATTTTTTCCCACCTCCTCCCCAGCTCGATCCGTTCACCATCGCCTGGTTGCGCGAGCTTGAAACCGCCGTGCGCGTGAATGCGGAACCCGCCCGGAAAGCCGCCGCAAACCCGAAATTCCTCGCCTACTGCATCGAGACCTCAGCCTTCGATAGCACATCTTCGCCGCCGAATCTGGTTCTCCGCCCTGGCAGCCGCAGCAAGAGCGGCTCCGTTTCCATCGAAAGCTCCATTGCCGCTGCGGATATCACCAAGCCAGCCAAATACATGGCGGAATCCGACCTCCGCCTCGTCACGCTTTACCGCCAGATCGAACGCAAGCAGGGCGGCTTTTACGGCCTGAAAGTGCGCGGGCCGGGCTGGGAGAATCTGCTAAAGGGTGCCCTTGAGGAAGGCCGGCTTTTTTACGTCGAGCGCGGACGGGGTTACGGAAATTCGATCGTCACCCCACTCAACTCAGGTCCGTCGGAAAAAATCATCGCCACCTGGCAATCGCAAGCGGACGGCTCCACCCGCCCGATCTTGGAATTTCCCAAAGACGGCCTCCAGCTCCTCCCCACCGAGCCACCCCACTATCTGGATCTATCATCGGCGCTCGTTGGTCCCGTGGAAAGCGACCTTCCATCCGCCGTCCTCACCGCTTGGGAAAAGGGACCGGCTGTTCCCCAATCGAAAATCCCGCTGCTGCTGGGGAGACTCGGCTCCATCACGGAAAAAGTCCTGCCCACTCCGGTCGAGCTGAAAACCGAAACCCGCCCGGCCCAGCCGCCGACCGCCCACCTCCAGATCACCCGCCGGAAAGTCGGCCCGGTTTACGATTTGGCGGACATCATCATCGGCCTTCCCACCTTCCGCTACGGCGATAGCCCGGCCCTTCCGCCGCTCGGCTCCAAGGCCCCGCCCGTTTACTCCCGCATCGCCGAAAACGTCCGCACCACCTGGCCGCGCGATGCGAAACAGGAAGCCCGCCACCTTCAGAAACTCCTGAAATCCGGCTTCGTCGCACTTTCGGACGTCGTGCCAGTCAGCTATCTGGACTCCATTACACGCCTCGCTGTCACGCTCCGCGGGAGTTTCAGTGATCAGGAAATGGCTTGGTTCGATTTTCTCTACGGCCCGCAAGTCGATCAACTCCGCGATGCAGGCTGGGCCATCGAGATCGATCCCAAGGCTGGCCTCACCGCACACGACGCCACCGCTTTTTTCCCAGCCATCGAGGCGGATCCGGACCACGGTATCGACTGGTTCCGCTTCGACATGCAGTTCGAAATCGACGGGAAGAAACTCAGTCTCATCCCGATCATCGCCGCCATCATTCGTGAAGGATTTCCGCCTTCGGACTCGGCCGATCTTCCGGAATTCATGACCGTTCCCTGTGAAAATCCCGAGGACGGCTTCATCCGCTTTCCCGCTCGCAGGCTGTTGGAAATCGTCGAGCAGGTTTGCCACCTTTTCCACGGAAACGAAATCGGCGATGGCCCGCTCCGGGTGGACCGCCTCGCCGCTGCGGGTGTGGCCGACTCGCTCGCCATCGATTCCTCGGAAACCACCCGCGCCCTTGCCAAGCTCGGGCGTGGCCTCAAGAACATCACGAGTCTTCCTCTCGCTGAAATTCCCGGCAATGTGCTCGCCGAACTGCGTGGCTATCAGGTCGATGGTTACCGATGGCTCCAGTTTTTGGCGGAGCACGGCCTCCATGGCATCCTTGCCGATGACATGGGCCTCGGAAAAACCCTCCAAACCCTCACCCACCTCGCCGCCGAGTGCGCCAAAAATCCCGGCAGGCCCTCACTCGTCATCGCCCCCACCTCCGTCGTCCCGAACTGGACGGACGAAGCAAAAAAATTCACGCCGCATCTCAAGATTCTCACGCTCCAAGGCAAGGAGCGCGCCGAGAGTTTCGACGGAATTTCCAGCGCCGATGTCGTCCTCACGTCCTACCCGCTCGTCAGCCGCGATTTCGAAATTTTCCAGAAACAGGATTGGCACCTCATCGTGTTGGACGAAGCCCAATACATCAAGAACCCCAAAGCCATCACCGCCCAGAGCGTCTGCAAACTCCGCTCCGCCCACCGGGTCTGCCTTTCCGGCACGCCGATGGAAAACCATCTCGGGGAACTCTGGAGCCTGATGCGCTTCCTGATGCCGGGCTTCCTCGGCGAGGAAAAAACCTTCAACACCCAGCTCCGGAAACCGATCGAGCGCGATCACTCGCCGGACGCCCAACTCGCGCTGAACCGTCGCGTTTCCCCGCTCATCCTGCGCCGGACCAAGGACCAGGTTGCCACCGATCTTCCGGAAAAAACCGAACTCATCCACCACGTCGATCTCACCAAAAAACAGACCGACCTCTACGAATCCGTCCGTGCCTCGATGGACAAGCGCGTCCGCGACGCGATCGCCGCCAAGGGCTTTGCGAAGTCCCATATCATCGTGCTCGATGCGTTGCTGAAACTCCGCCAGATCTGTTGCCACCCGCAGCTCCTCAAGCTACCCGCTTCCCAACAGGTCGCCGAGTCCGCCAAACTCGAATATCTCACCGGTGAACTGCTCCCGACCTTGCTGGAAGAAGGCCGCCGCATCCTGCTCTTTTCTCAATTCACCTCGATGCTGACTTTGATAGAGGCACATCTGGAAAAGGAAAAGATCCCCTATCTGAAACTCACCGGCCAGACCCAGGACCGCGCGATTCTGGTGAAAAAATTCCAAACCGGTGAGGTTCCCATCTTCCTGATCTCCCTCAAAGCCGGCGGTATCGGCCTCAATCTCACCGCTGCCGACACCGTCATCCATTATGACCCGTGGTGGAACCCCGCCGCCGAAAACCAAGCCACCGACCGCGCCCACCGCATCGGCCAGACCAAGCCCGTCTTCGTCCACAAACTCGTCTGTCTCGGCACCATCGAAGACCGCATCCTTGATCTCCAGAAACACAAGGCCGCCCTCGTCGAGGCATTGCTTTCCGAAGACACCACCAAGCTCAAGATCGATGCCGAAACGCTTTCGCATCTGCTCTCGCCGCTGGATTGAGCGGCGTGATGAAGGACCTGGATTGCTTGCCGAAACCCCCTCCCCGTCCGCTCGTCTGGAGACTGTCCGGAGTTCATGGTTTACCATGCTCTTCCGAAGACCGTGGGGAGCGCGTTCATTCGGAGCGCTGAGTGCGGCGGACATCCTGTCCGGCGATTTCTCGTGAGGAAGACGCGTGCACCGCTGTCAATTTTGATAGCACATCGAACGATCTAACGTTCCTCGCCGCCTTGCCTGGCAATGATCCCTGCCAAAGTCCCGAGCGCGGATTCGATTTGATGGCTCCAGGGCGATCCGCAGCTCAACCGCATGCAGTTTTTAAAACCTCCATCCGGTGAAAACAAGGGGCCCGGTGAGAAGCTGATCCCGGCGGCGCGTGCCTCATGGAAAACCGGCATGACATCCGTGTTTCCCGGCAGCTCCAGCCAGAGCACAAACCCGCCCGAAGGATTGCTGAGCCGGGTGCCCTCTGGAAAAACCGCAGCCACCGATTCACGCATCTTGCAAACCTGATGACGGAACGTGTCGCGCATTTTTCTCAAATGACGTTCGTAGCCGCCGGTCCGCAGAAACTCCGCCACGGTGAGAGCGGGTAACGATGCACCGCCGATATTGAAGGCGTTTTTCAACTCCATCACCCGCAGTTGATATTTCCCGGCCGCGATGTATCCGATGCGGAATCCGGGTGCGAGCGTCTTGGAATAGGAGCTGCACAGGATCACATGATCTCCCCGATCCAAGGATTTCAAACAATGCGGCCTTGGTCCCTCGTGAGGTAGGTCGCCGTAAATGTCGTCCTCGATGATCGGGATGCCATGTTTCTCCGCCAACCCTAGCAGCTCGCGGCGGTTGGCCTCCGGCATCAGGCTGCCCATCGGATTTGAGAAATTGGGAATTACCAGCATGGCCGCGACCGGATGCGCAGCGAGCACGTTTTTCACCGCGTCCATGTCGAGCCCCTCGCCCGACGATGAGGGTACGGCGATGACCTTCAGTTTCAGCAGGGCCAACAGATTGAGCGTGCCATAATACGTCGGGGATTCGACCAGCACGGTGTCGCCCGGCTTGGTGACGGCCAACAGCGCGAGATGCAACGCCTCGGTGGCCCCCACCGTGATGATGAAATCCGAGGCATCCAGCCCGCAGCCCCAATCGAGCGAGAGACGGCTCAATTCCTTGCGCAAGGCAAGGGAGCCCGGCGCCGGATCATATTGCAAACTTGCGGCCGTCGCCCGGCGCACCACGGAAGCTGTCAGTTGTGCCAATTTCTTTTCCGGCAACAGGCTGGCACCCGGGATCGCCGGCCCGAGAGGCACCAACCTGGGATCGGTGATGTCTTGAATCATCGAGATTGCGGAGGCAAATCCCGACAGCGAAGCCACGGCCGGCTTGCGCTTGCTGGCGATCGGTTCGCTCAGAAATTTCGACAACCTCGGGCGGACATAGAATCCCGATTTCGGCCGTGCCTCGATCAACCGCCGGCTTTCCAACAGGGTATAGGCCTGCATGACCGTCGGGATGCTCACCTGGTGCTGCAAACTCGAATGTCTGACCGACGGAATGCGATCGCCCGCCCGCAGCGAGCCCGAGTCGATCATTGCCTCCATGCGGTCCGCGATCCGTAGGTAGAGCGGTTGGCCTGATTCCTTTTCCATGACTTGAAACTAATCCGATTATCTCCCCAACGACCATGCACAGATCGGAAAGTAAGAAACCTGTACAGCGGGATCAAACTGGAAATCTGTGTAGGTTACAAATCCACGGCTCTGTGGATACCGCGTCCGATCGCCCGGGACTATCGTCGCTCCATGCAAACGATCCTTCCGACCACGCCGCTGTCCAGATGGCTGACAGGCTATCGGAGCCAACTCACGCGGCCCGCACCTTCCCGAACCCACGAACTTCGGAGCCGGAAAGTCCTGACCGCCTCATTTCCCGAATGCGGAAAAATCACCTGCAACCGCGGCACCCTCTGGATCACCCGCGATGGCCATCCCGAAGATATCCTGCTCCGCTCTGGTAGCAGTCTCGTTTGTGAACCCGGTTCACGCTTCGTCATCGAAGCGCTGGAAAGCGCAGCGGTGGACATCGCCTGATCCGGTGAGACGGGATCACATCCGCTCATCAAACTTCTCCCACCATGGCTGCCCTTCCAATGCGTCGAAATCCTCAAGTTGATCGGACACATCCAACAACTCTCCGGTGATGTGTGGCGATTTCGCAAGTTTCTTCACATTTTCTAATGGCACGCCGCTCAGAAGAAGGAAAGGAAGGCCCGAGGCGTACCAAAGCAAACACCATTGCTGCGCATAGGTCACCGCTTCATAGGGGCCCCCGAAACAAGCGAGTTCATCGACCTCCACATCAAGAATCGAGCCGTGCGTCATGAACAGCGGCACAAAAGGATTCACTTTGACCGCATGGTTCAGAAGCCCGATGGCAACTTGAAATTCCGGACCGAGGGCTTTCCTGAAAGCGGCCGGGCTGGCGGGAGCCTTCGGGCTATTAGCATCAGGGATCTCAAAGCCGGTCCTGTCCGCCGTTTCAACGATTTCGAGAAGCGCCCGGCCATACGCCATATCCGCCAGCGCGTCGTTAGGAAAACGATCCAGCAGCTTTCGGGCATCTTCCAGACGTCGATGGATCAAAAGTATCCGGAGCAGGTCGCAACGGATGCCCTGATTGTCATTGGGACTGAGGGCGAGCATTTCCTCATAGACCTCCGCAGCCTCTTCCATCCGCCCCAGCTCCACCAATGCCTTTGCCCTCTCCTCCAGCAGGCGCATGAAATCCCTAGCTTCGACGTATCCCCAGAGTCCGTGCCCTTCACCGGATTCCTTGATCTGTTCCTCGAAACGAGCGCGTCCCCTTTCAATTCCTTTTTCAAACCTCTCAAGAGCCGTTGCTGTATCATCCGCATACACACCATACTCGAACCACGCGCCCATGCAGTATTCGGAAAGCGCGAGCGCTTGTCTCGCGATGCGGATCACTTCGTCCGCTGACGTGCCTTCGGGAATCCCCGCAATCAGACTTTCCGCGCGTTCGAAATCGCTCTCCAGCGCATCATCCGGCAACATCGCTTCGAGCTCTTCGAGTTCCAATCCGACGAGATGATCGCCGACGAAAGCCTGCATCTCCTCGATCGATCCGAATTCCTTCGCGGCGACGATTTTGTGAATGATCTTCGTCATGCGTTCCGAATCACGCACCGACATGACGGTCTGCGGCTTGGGAGCCGGTGCGGAAGGACCCGCTTTCCTGCCACTCCCAAACGCGCCACCACCGGATTTCTTTTTACGCTTCGCCATGCGGAAAGCGTCATCCTCCACGGGTCACGGGGTCAACCAGGATTCGTATCTCAGCTAGTTTTCGTTCAAGCCAAGGGGTCCCCGGGTGTGAAGCCGATCTTTCCAAGTATTTTCAATGGCAACGACTTCCGCGCTGCCCAGATCGTGAGCGACGATCTGGAGGATGCTGAAACGGAAATTCGCGGGATCGCGCCCAAGCAGCCGCTTGTTGCCACCATCGCCTCCATCGGCATAGTTCCGCCACCGGCCTAGCAGGTTTTCCGATCCTGACGCGGAACCCACGTAGCCTTTGCCGTCGGTCGTGGATGAAATAGACGCCGCGCCAGTGGGAAAGCGCGGTCCGCCAGCTTGTCGGAATCACGCGGAGCTGCGCCCAGGTCAGCACCAGCTCCCGCCAATCCGGCATCCGCTCCGCGAAGCGGCTTTCCTCGCTGATGGAAAGGACCGCCGCTTCTTTTTTGTTAGCGTGGATCCACCACTTGATCGCCGGAGGAGGCCAGCCGACCTCCAGCTTGCCGATCCAGCGGGCGTAGGTGTCCTGCAATTCAAGATCGAACCACAAACAGGTTTTCCCGTGGTCCTTTTTGTCCCAATCGGGAAGTCCGAAGGATCGCAGCGACTGGTTCACTTCCATGCTCCAGAATTCCTTGTGATCGACCGGCACCGCACCGCGAATTCGATAGAGCCCCGCGAACACCGCCGTCCCCGATTTCATGCCGATGAACGACGCGAGGTATCCCGTTCCGGCGAATTGATTGAGAGCTTTCTCCACCAGACCGCTCTGGCTTTGCTGATAGGCGTTGAACACTGCGGGCTTCTCATGCACCAGCCATGGCATGACTTTCCGCATCTCCTTCTCCTTCGGGCTGTGCCGCATGACGATCACCTGCGCGGGATCGAGGTCTTGTCTGCGAAGCAGGTCGTTGAGATTCATGGATCGAAGGCGATTTCAGTGATTGGGACTCTGCATCGACTCACCTGTGAGAATGGCGGTAAGCGCGGGATTTATGTAGTAGTTTGTGCGGCCGATTTTCTGTTTTTGGAGAAAGCCGCCTTCCACGAGAGCTTCGAGGTATTTGGTAGCGGTGAGGCGGGAGACCTTGAGATCGCGCTCGATGAACTCGACCTTGGTGTAGGGATGACCGAAGAGATTGTTGATGAGATCCTGACTGTAAAATTTGTATGAAGCCCGGATGTTGCGCTTGGTTTCCATCAGTGCTTTCTTGACCGCTTGGATCGTTGCAATCGCCTCGATGGAAGTCTTCTCGACGGCAGTCAGCATGTAGATAATCCATTCTTCCCACGTGTCTTGGGTGCGGACGGATTGGAGCAATCGATAGTAGTCCGCCTTGGTGCGGACGAGATGGCGGCTGAGGTAGAGCACAGGAATATCGAGCAAGCCTTGCTGCACGAGATAGAGAACGTTGATGATCCGTCCGGTACGACCGTTGCCGTCGTAGAATGGGTGGATGCTTTCAAACTGATGGTGAATCAACGCCATTTTGATCAACGGATCGGCATCGAACAGGTGCTCCTCATTGATGAAGCGTTCGAGATCGCTCATCGCCGCTTCAATTTCATCCGGGTTCTGAGGTGGCGTGTAAACCGTTTGTCCGGCTCCGTCCTTGAGCGCTGTGCCGGGAACTTTTCGAAAACCCGCATTGTTTTGCTCCAACGTCGCTTGGATTTCGAAAATTTGGCGGGTGGTGAGTAATCCGTTTTCGACCACGCCGGTGAATCCGACCTGCAAGGCCTGGCGGTAGCGAAGAACTTCCTTGGCTGCGGGGCCGAGCGAACTGCTTGGGGTCAGATCACCTTGAAATAGTTCGTCGTGAGTGGTGACGATGTTTTCGATCTCCGAACTGTCCTTGGCCTCCTGCATGGCCAAGGTGTTGATCAGGATTCCCCGATTCGGGATGGATTCAACGACTCCTTTGAGTTCTGCCAGTTTCCTGCCTGCGCTGGCCAGTTTTTTCAGGATGGCAGGAGTCTCAAAACGCTTGGGTGAGAGACGCTGAAGCGGGAGAATTGTGGCGGGGTCATCCATTGGAATCTGCATAGAAAAGCGGCTTTTCTTATGCATGTCGAGGTGACATGTATAGGAAATTGGCTTTTTCTATACACGTTGTGACGACATGTATCGAAAAGATGCCTTTTCGATACACGTCGGGAAGTGCCTCAAGCGTGATACTCCTGAATGCTTTTCACCGTGAGTTTGTTGTTCTTCAGCGAGCGCATGCCTTTTACCGAGGCTTCGGCGGCGGAGAGGTTGGTGGCGTGGGAGATCTTTTGGGCGATGGCGGTGGAGCGGATCAGGATCTCGTCGGCGCGGGACTCGTGGGTGGACGGGGTGTTGATGATGAAATGGATTTCGCCGTTTTTCATCATGTCGATCACGTTCGGGCGGGCTTGCTCGAGGACCTTGTAAACGCGGTTGCTCGGGATGCCTTCTTCGGTGAGGCGGGCGTGGGTGCCGCCAGTGGAGTAGATTTTGAAACCGAGTTCAGCGAGATCGCGGGCGACGGCGACGGCGCGGTCCTTGTCGCGATCCGAGACGGAGAGGAAGACGTTGCCTTCGGTGGGAAGCGGATTGAAGGCGCTGATCTGGGCTTTCGCGTAGGCCATGCCCCAGTCGGCATCGATGCCCATAACCTCGCCGGTGGACTTCATTTCCGGGCCGAGAACGATGTCGATGCCGGGGAAGCGGTTCCATGGGAAGACGGCTTCCTTCACGGAGAAATGTGGCGGAATGATGGTCTGGGTGTAGCCCATGTCCGCGAGTTTTTCGCCGACCATGACTTTCGCGGCGAGCTTGGCGAGGGAAACGCCGGTGGCCTTGCTGACAAATGGCACGGTGCGGGAAGCGCGCGGGTTCACCTCGATGACGTAGAGTTGTCCGTCCTTCACGGCGAACTGGATGTTCATCAGGCCGCGAACCTTGAGCTCGCGGGCGAGGTCGATGGCGGCGCGGGTGATTTCCGCCTTGATCGATTCAGATAGGGTAAACGCGGGGATGACGCAGGCGGAGTCGCCGGAGTGGATGCCGGCCTGCTCGATGTGTTCCATGATCGCGCCGACGACCGAGGTTTCGCCGTCGCTGATGCAATCGACGTCCACTTCGGTGGCGTTGTCGAGGAAGCGGTCCACAAGAACAGGGCGTTCGGGGGAGGCGATGACGGCCTCACGCATGTAGCGGGTGAGTTCCTCGTCGCAATAAACGATCATCATTCCGCGGCCGCCGAGTACGAAGGAAGGGCGGACGAGCACCGGGTAGCCGATGCGGTTGGCGATGACGAGGGCTTCGGCTTCGTTGGTGGCGGTGCCGGCGTCGGCTTGTTTGAGATTCAATTTGTCGAGCAGAGCGGAGAAGAACTTGCGGTCTTCGGCTTGTTCGATGGATTTCGGCGAGGTGCCGATGATCGGGACGCCGTGGCGTTCGAGGTCGGCGGCGAGGTTGAGTGGGGTTTGGCCGCCGAACTGGACGATGACACCGTGGGGTTTTTCCTGATCGCAGATGTTGAGAACGTCTTCGAGTGTGAGCGGCTCGAAGAAGAGTTTGTCCGAGGTGTCGTAGTCGGTCGAGACAGTCTCGGGGTTCGAGTTGACCATGATCGTCTCGTAGCCGAGTTCCTTCAGCGCGAAAGCGGCGTGGACGCAGCAGTAGTCGAACTCGATGCCTTGGCCGATGCGGTTCGGTCCGCCGCCGAGGATGATGATCTTCTTTTTGTCCGACTGGCGGGCTTCGTTTTCGTCGCCGTAAGTCGAGTAGAAATAAGGGGTGTAGGCTTCGAACTCCGCGGCGCAGGTATCGACGAGGCGGTAGGTCGGGATGATGCCCTTTGCTTTGCGCTCGGCGCGGATGGTGTCTTCGGTCGGCACGTCCACGACGGCTCCTTCGGGCTCGGCCCGTGGTGGAGCGCTGGCGGGTTGATCCTTTTCACCGTGGATCGAAGCGTCGTGAATGAGCGGTGAGGCGGCGCGGGCCTTGGCGATCTGGCGGTCGGAGAAACCGTGCTTTTTCGCGCGTTTGAGATCGAGGCTGGCAAGGTGCATGCCTTCCTGAGCGATCTGTTGGAGATGGCCGAGGAACCAAGGATCGATGGCGGTGGCGTCCTGGATTTCCTCCAGCGTCCAGCCGTTCACGAAGGCGGTTTGCAGCCAGAAAATGCGCTCGGCATTCGGGATCTGGAGCTTGCGGGTGATTTCGTCGCGGGTGGGAGAATGCGGGTCCTTGTTGTCGAAGCCGAAGCCCCAGCGGCCGGTTTCCAGCGAGCGCAGGCATTTCTGCATGGACTCCTTGAAGGTGCGGCCGATGGACATTGCCTCGCCCACGGACTTCATCGAGGTGGTGAGGACCGGATTGGCGGTCGGGAATTTCTCGAAGGTGAAACGCGGGATTTTCGTGACCACGTAGTCGATGGTCGGCTCGAAGGACGCCGGTGTTTCGCGGGTGATGTCGTTTGGAAGCTCGTCCAGCGTGTAGCCGACGGCGAGTTTCGCAGCGATCTTGGCGATCGGGAAACCGGTCGCTTTTGAGGCAAGGGCGGAGGATCTGGAAACCCGTGGGTTCATCTCGATGACGATCATGCGACCGGTTTTCGGGCAGGTGGCGAACTGGATGTTCGAGCCGCCGGTCTCGACGCCGATCTCGCGGATGACGGCAAATGAGGCGTCGCGCATGATCTGGTATTCGCGGTCGGTGAGTGTCTGGATCGGTGCCACGGTGATCGAGTCGCCGGTGTGGACGCCCATCGGATCGAGGTTTTCGATCGAGCAAATGACCACGCAGTTGTCAGCGCAGTCACGCATGACTTCCATTTCGAACTCTTTCCAGCCGAGCAGTGATTCGTCGATGAGAACTTCGGAAACGGGTGAAAGATCGAGCCCGCGGGTGATGATTTCCTCGTATTCCTCGCGGTTGTAAGCGATGCCGCCGCCTTGGCCGCCGAGGGTGAAGGCGGGGCGGATGATCAGCGGGAAGGAGCCGATTTCCTCGGCGACTTTCTTCGCTTCTTCCATCGTGTGGGCGATGCCGGAGCGCGGCATGTCGAGGCCGATCTTGATCATCGCCTCTTTGAAAAGCTGGCGGTCCTCGCCCTTGTCGATGGCTTCCGCGTTGGCGCCGATCATTTTCACACCGTGTTTTTCCAGCGTGCCGGATTTGAAGAGCGACATCGAGGTGTTGAGCGCCGTTTGTCCGCCGAGGGTGGGGAGAAGGGCGTCCGGTTTCTCGCGGATGATGATTTTTTCCACCACTTCCGGCGTGATCGGCTCGATGTAGGTGCGGTGCGCGAACTCCGGATCGGTCATGATCGTGGCCGGGTTCGAGTTGACCAAAATGACCTCGTAACCTTCCTCTTTCAGTGCCTTGCACGCTTGGACTCCGGAATAGTCGAACTCGCAGCCTTGGCCGATAACGATGGGGCCGGAGCCGATGACGAGGATTTTACGGATCGAGGTGTCTTTGGGCATGGTTGTGAGAAGGTTGGGGAAATCAGCCGAATCGCTAGTGCGGCCAAATTTCGAGGTGTGTGGCAGGGATCATGCCGCTTGTAAAGGGCATGGTGGACAAACCTCGCAATTGCATGCCTGACGATGGATTCAGGCGGATTTCCGCGTCTCCCGAGGCCGTCGCCGGAGGTTCGGGGCTGGGCGGATGATCTTTTTTCCTGAAACCCGATGATTTGAGGAGCAATTCCGGAGGGGCTAGCTGCCGGCGGGCTTCATCCCTGCGACGGTAGGACGCCAGTTTTTATCGACGCGTTTGAGGCCACGAAGGATCTCCTCCACTTTCCTCTCCACTTGTTCCTGGTTCCACACTCCCTCGAATTCGAAAACCTTGTTTTTGTCCGCGCTGATAATGACGTGCGGTGCCTTGGTCACACCTTCCGCTTTTGCCAGCTCGGGGTGGGCTTTCACGTCAATGAAGGTGACGTGGACGAGGCGGTCATATTTCTTCTGAACCTTGTTCAAAATCTCCGCCATTTTTTCGCAGTTCGGATCGCCGGGAATGTGATAATCCGCGATCTGAAGTGCAGTGTCTGGAGGAGGAGCGGCTTCCGCCTTGGTCTCGACCTTTTTCACAGGCTTCGGATAAAACCATACCGCCGTAACGACCGCAGTCGCCAGCACAAGCAGCAGGATTCTTTTGATCACAATGGCGCGCTCCTCATGGGTCATACTGCAATTTTAGTTAACTTCGTTAAAATATCAACTGGTTTGCGGGATGCCCGGCAGTCATCTCCCCGGCCCATACTTCGAAAGTTCCGCGAATTCGGCGGGGAGGGAAACGGCGTTTCCCAAGGACAGCCGGAACAAGGTGGCGACTGCGGCTGCTTCTTTCAGATGGAGAAATCCCTTGGAGGCCTTGTCTTCAGCGGGTGTTCCCCAGAGTTTGATCGCGTCGCGCACTTCCGGATCCGCCAAATGGATGCTGAGAATATGCAAGGCGGCGAGACGGACGATCTCTTCCGAAGCGCCACCATCCGCTGTCATCGCGGTGTTATAGGCAAACAGCGCTTCTTCCGGACGATTCAAGCTTTCCTGCGCAAGTCCCTGGCAATAGGCGATTTGAGCACGTTGACCAGCGGCAAGTCGGAGGGTGGGCTGTTCCTTCACCAAGCTTTCCACACGGCCCCAGTCCTTCAGCCGAACCGTATCCCAAATGCCATCCAGTTCCAATTGGCGGAGCTGCCACTCGCGGGTGACGGAGGATTTGGGAAATTTCTCCAGCGCACGGGCCAATCCATCGAGATCGCCCAGCTTGCGAAAGCACTCCATTTCGTAAAATCCAGCGAGCGCAAACGGGCTATCCGGTTGCGTCCCGGACTCTTTGGAATCCTCCTTCACTTCGGTAAATTTCGTCCTCGCCTCGGCATATTTGCGGGCTTGGAAAAGATCCATCGCGAGCGGGAAATCCTGCGGTTCGGCATCCTGAGCCAGCAATGCCATGGCGGACAAAGGAAACAGGACGGCGTGTATCAGGGATTTCATCAGCGTGTTTCAGCGCAGCAGGTTCTGAAGCTCAGGAACATGGGAGGATTTCGGGAAGTCCTTGAGAAACGTTTCCGCATAACCCCGAGTGATGTCGGGACCGGCAACAATCGAGGAAGTGCGGACGAGGTTGAAAAGGTTCTCCTCCCGGTTTTGCGAGGCGGGATAGAGCGATTCCAGTTGCTGATACGCGGCGAACGCTCCTCGGACGTTCCCGTTTTTCTCATGCAGGTAGGCGATTCCCACCAGCCGGATCATTTCCGGCGCGTTGTTCCCCTTCCGCTCTGCCTCCAGCTCCGCGATGTCCTTTTGCAGCAGCTCCTTTTCCGACGGCTCATTCGTGATTTTCAACCGCGCCCGGGCCTCCTCCAACGCGATCTCTGCGGATGGCACGAATTGATACAAAGCCATCGCCGCACGCTGCATGTCCGCTGCGGTCACATCGCCGGCGAGTTTCAGAAAAACGCGGGAAAACCGGTGCATCACGTAGGGCTCGCTCACCAATCCCCCACGGTTTTTCTCCAGGAAATCCAACAACGCCTGCTCGTTGTGCTTCGCGATCGCCGTGGCCACGAGCGCTTGGACACCCGCGATGATCCCGTCATCCGGCGTCGGAAATCCATGACGATTGTTGATGGCGATCTCCAGATTCTCATTTCCCTCCGGAATCCGCCCGAGCTGATAGTGGCAGAGCGCCATGTTGATGTAGAACGCGCCTTGGGGAAATCGATCACGCGCCTTGTCACGCTCTTCGAGAAATTTCCTGAACCGGCTGAGAGCGAGCTCCCAATTCTCCGCGCCCATCGCCGCCTCGCCCCATTTCAGCAACGCCAGCTTTTGGGAAACGTTGCCGCCGCCCTCCGCTGCCGCATCGTCGTTCGGGAAATCGCGGTAACAAATTTCAAGCGACGCCATCGCCTCATCCCAGCGCTTCAGCTTCATCTCGCAGACGCCCTTTCGATAATACATCACGCCAAACTGCGCGCCGAACGATTCCAGTGGGTTGTTTTGTCCATAATGCTGCACCGCCCGGTTGCTGAGATCCAGCGCCGCTTGCCAATTTCCCGCCTCCATCGCCGCGCTGGATTGCTCCGCCAACCCGGTCAGGCCGATGTCCCCCGCCCTCGCGGGAACCGCCAAAAGCACCACCGCGAACAAAGCTCCCACCATTGCGGGCCGGATGAATTTGCGCGGTTTCATGGCATCAGTGTTTCTGGTCGCCATTGGATATCCAGCCCCACGGAATCAGCAAGCCGTAACGGCGGGCATGTCGCCGTTGCCCTGCCGGCGAACCCTGGGTGCCCGAAAGCGAAACCCCGATCTGCTTCAGATTCCTTATTTTCCTTAATTCTACCCAAACCTTCCCTCCTCCTTGACTAGGAACTGGTATATTTTCACTCTCTCCACGTAGGGAAAATCATACCATCATTCCGAGCGCGGTGTGTTTTGGCCGCCGGGAAGATACTTGGGATGATCCCGCACTCCGAACCACGGCAACTCTTCAAGATTGCAAGATTGACACCAAATTTGAAAACTGTTCAAAGGAACGCATGAAAGAGCTAAGATCCATCGAATTATTTTCAGGTGCGGGCGGTTTAGCTCTCGGGCTCCATGCTGCCGGGTTTCGACATAAGGCGCTCTATGAATGGAACGCGGCGGCCGTAGAGACTCTGCAATACAATCAAAGTATGGGGCATCATTCCCTCCAAGGATGCAGCATTACTCGCGCGGATGTACGGCAAATCGATTTCACAAAGTATCGGGGTATTGATTTGGTCGCAGGCGGACCGCCCTGCCAACCTTTTTCGATGGGAGGCAAAGCAGCGGGAATGAATGACGTGCGCGATATGTTTCCCCAAGCGATTCGCGCCGTGGCAGAAGTCCAACCGCGTGCATTCATATTTGAAAATGTCCGTGGCTTGTTGAGACCCGCATTCTCAAATTACGTGGAGTATATCCGCCTCCAAATGGAGTTTCCCGAGTTTCCTATTTCGGAAAATGCAAGTTGGGATCAGAACTTGGCAAGACTTGAACGACATAAGGAAAGTGTTGGGAAAGCTGCGGCTGGACTGAGATATCGCGTTCATGTGCACCAAGCTAATGCGGCAGAATTCGGAGTTCCACAGCACAGACATCGGGTTTTCTTTATTGGATTCCGCTCGGACTTTTTAACGGATTGGTCGTTTCCCAAGGCCACTCATAATGATTCCGAGTCTTGGATGACGCTTTCGGAGGCAATTCGTGATCTGCCTGCTCCTTCGTCCCGCGCCGCGAAGAAATGGCCCAACCATATTCTACAACCGGGAGCTAAAGCCTATCCGGGACATACGGGAAGCCCGTTGAACCGGCCCGCCAAAGCACTCAAAGCGGGAGCTCACGGAGTACCAGGAGGCGAAAACATGATCCTCTATCCGGACGGATCGGTGCGCTATCTTTCGGTAAGAGAAAGCGCTCGGGTTCAAACTTTTCCTGATGATTATGTCTTCCTTGGTAGCTGGACGGAAGCAATGCGTCAGCTCGGCAATGCCGTCCCAGTAAAGCTTGCCGAGATCGTCGGCTCTTCCGTGGCCAAAGCCCTTGCTGGACAAGCGCCGAAAACGCCTAAATCCTCTGCGAATGAAGCCTTACAATCCCCTTGAGAAAGAGAATCTTGGTAAAAGCGTCGCCGATTCGCTAATCAAGCAGAAGCTTGTGCCGCTGGGCTGCGTGGAGCGTTTCTCGGGAGCTGGAGTCTATGCAATCTATTACGAAGGGGACTTCGACGCTTATTCCAAATTGGGCCACTGGAACACCAGTGCGGATGACTTGAACGTGCCTATCTACGTGGGGAAAGCGGTTCCGACAGGTGGCAGAAAAGGAAAGGTCGATCCCGAAATCTCTGCGAAAGGAACTGCTCTATTTAGCCGTCTCGACGAACATCGAAAGTCAATCGAGCAGGTCACTAACCTCGAAATTGCGGATTTCTGGTGTCGCTATCTGGTGGTCGACGATATCTGGATACCGCTCGGAGAATCACTTCTCATCCAACGTCACCGACCGATCTGGAACTCTTTAATCGACGGATTCGGCAACCACGATCCCGGCGCGGGACGCCACCAAGGTGCGAGGCCGAACTGGGATACGCTTCACCCGGGCAGGAACTGGGCCGATAGGTGTGCGCCATCGAAATCGTCCGAGGCCCAAATCCGGCTGCATATCGAACAATACTGGAAGGCTTACGGGGAGCCCGCGATCGAAGAGTAGGATAGGGGGCTTCGACGAACCATTCCCGCCGCTGTCGTTGGGTGGAGGTAGAGGGGATCAGGCGCGATAACTTGTTGATCCGTCCCATCCCTTTCGGAATTCCTGCTTGACCTGTTCATCTGATTAGTTTTCTCATTTTTCCATGAGCCTGCAATCGCTGTCCAGCTGCCTGAAGCAAACCTTCGGCTATGATGAATTCCGCCCGTTGCAGCGGGAGATCATGGAAACCTCGCTGGCGGGGCGGGATGCGTTGGCGATCCTGCCGACGGGAGCCGGGAAAAGCCTCTGCTATCAACTTCCGGCGTTGGTGCGGGAGGGACTGACCATCGTGGTTTCGCCGTTGATCGCGCTGATGAAGGATCAGGTGGACCAGTTGGAAGCCAGCGGTGTGAGTGCGACTTTTCTCAACTCGACCTTGGAACCGGAGGAGGCGCGGCGTCGGCTGGATGGCTTGGACCAGGGAAACTATCGAATGCTCTACGTCGCGCCGGAGCGCTTGATGCTTTCGGATTTCCTGCCGCTTTTGAAGGGATGGAAAGTCTCCGCGCTGGCGGTGGATGAGGCGCACTGCATCAGCGAGTGGGGCCATGATTTCCGCCCGGAATACCGACGCCTGAAGGAAGTGCGTCAGTGGACCGGCAGCATCCCGATCCTCGCCCTGACTGCCACGGCCACCGAGCGGGTTCGGGAGGACATCGTGAAACAACTGGAGTTGGAAAATCCCGCCCGGTTTCTCGCAAGTTTCAATCGCCCGAATTTGAAATATCAGGTGATCCCGAAGGCCGGTGCGGCGGCCCAGATCTGCAACTTCGTCAACGCGCGGCCTGAGGACTCCGGCATCGTCTATTGCCAATCCCGGAAAAACACCGAAGCGCTCGCCATCACGCTTCGCTCGCACGGATTTTCCGCTGTGGCCTATCATGCCGGCCTCGATGCCGCCGAGCGTGCGAAAAACCAGGACGCCTTCCTGCGGGACGAGGCGAAGATCGTTTGCGCCACCGTCGCCTTCGGCATGGGCATCAACAAACCGAACGTGCG
>JBDSZP010000113.1:0-3144 GCA_039925065.1 Luteolibacter sp. | reverse complement strand
CGGGCACCGAGGGCGCAGGGCTTGGTACCGGCGGCGATGAATTTCTCCCAAGCGGGAATCCCATCGGCGGCGGGCGTGAAAAATTCGAAGCCATCCTCGCCAGTATATCCCGTCCGGCAAACAATCGCACCGGATGCCAAAGTCGCGATCCCGTTGCGCGGCGGCAGGGTTTCCCCCGGGCAGACCTTTGCGAAAATTTCCTGGGAATGCGGCCCTTGGATCGCCATTCCCGCCCACAGATTGCTCTCGTTGCGCAGGGTGACGCTTTCATCCTGATGGCTGGCCAACCAGAAAAAGTCCTCGTCGATCATCGAGGCATTCACCACGAGGAAAAATTCGTTTTCACCCGTGCGATACGCGATCAAATCATCAATCACGCCGCCCTTGTCGTTGAGCATCAAGGTGTATTGGCCGTGACCGATTTCCAAACGCTCGATGTTGTTCGTGAGCATCCGGTTCAGCCAGGCACCGGCGGTCGGCCCGCTGACGATGAACTGCCCCATGTGGGAAATGTCGAAAATCCCCGCATGCGTGCGGACGGCGGTGTGCTCGTCGATGATCGAGGTGTATTGGATCGGCATATTCCAGCCGGCGAAGGAGACGAGCTTTGCCCCGAGGGCCACGTGGGCGCTTTCAAGAGGGGAACTTTTCAATTCGGAAGTCACGCCGCGAAGCCTGAAAGCCAGACGGGGGCTTGTCAACCGGATGGGCGCGGAAATGGATTTCGGGGGCTCAAGCGTTTGCCCTCAAATGAGGGGGCAAACCTGTTATTTCTCCTTTTCGACGGCAGTTGTCATTTCCAGAGGTCTTGACGTACGTACGCTTTTGCGCACGTTATTACGTCATGACTACGGTAACTGTTACCAAAGCCCGGGGAAATCTTTACTCGCTCATCGATGAGGTGAGGGAATCCCACGAGCCGATTCAGATTACGGGGAAACGTGGAAACGCCGTTCTGATTTCCGAGGAAGACTGGCGCTCGATCCGGGAGACTCTGTTCCTGCACTCGATTCCAGGCTTCGTCGATTCGATCAAGCGGGCGCGTGCCGAAGGTCTGGAGGAAGCGTCGGGCGAACTGGATTGGTAACCTCATGTATGAAATCTTGTATTCGAGGCAAGCCCGCAAGGACGCGCAGAAGCTGGCCAAGAGCAATCTGAAGAAGCAGGCTCAGGCTCTGCTGGAATTGCTGACAGTGGACCCTTTCCAAACGCCGCCACGTTACGAGTCATTGTGTGGCGAGTTGGCCGGATGTTTTTCCCGCAGGATCAATATCCAGTATCGAATGGCTTACGAGGTTTTCGCTGACGAGAAAAAGGTTCTCGTTCTGCGCATGTGGACTCATTACGGAGAGTGAAATTCAGCTCCGGTATTCCGGTAACTGCGGTCATGGCATCCTTGCCGCGTGCAACCCCAAATTGTCACATTGTTTGGCGGAAGTGGCATGAGCCGTCTTATCAGATGGAAGCCGTGAACACGTCTGGCTGCTACTCTGCCGGGTGGATCGCGGTCTTCTGTTCCTCGCATGGAGGCGATGAAAGGTTGTCCTAATCGTTTCCATGCGGTTATCAGCTCCCCGTCCACCCGGGAATTGGTTCGGTTGGCGAGCCGATCACATCCCCCCGCTATGAAAACGCCACCCAGGAAATTGCAGTCACTTGTTAATTTTTGCCTCATATGAGCAGATTGTCCATCTTCTGCCCTGTGTGCGAGTCGAGTCTTCAGATAGTGGTCCCACTTGTGCCTGTGCAGGTGGGGTGTCCACAATGTTCCACGGTTTTCTCCGTGAATCCGTCGATCATTGCGGCAGCCTCAAAAGAGGGAGGGTTAACTCTTGAGACTGCATACCATCGTCCCCGCCCTCTTCCCTCTCGGAATGCAGATTGGTGCAGGTTTAATAAATACTCCTTAAGCGGCTGTTGGGCTCAGATCGCTTTGAATGTTCTGGGCATGGCTATCATGATTGGTCTTTTTATATTTCTAAAAAGCGTGCTCCCTGAGTCCCGCGTTACCCGTAATATCCTCGCGGTTGGCTGTATGGGCGGAGCCATTCCCGCCGTTTGCAACATCGTTCGGATGTGGAGACTCAGAAACCTATGAGATATAACCAGCTGATGTGGGGCTGAAGTTTCTGGGACCGCCGCTGGCTCACTGCGGGTGACGTCTGACCTCGTGATCAATCCATGGCCTTATCAGCCCAAGCAAAAGGCACCACGCCTGATCCTGTTTGATACCACCCATCCGGAAGCTCCGGAAGCCGAAGAACCCGTCGCGTTAGGACCTGAAGGATCGTCCTTCACCCGGGCCTCCAAAGCTGCGGACGGCTTGGCGGTTCTGGGCGTTTCCTATCCAGTGAATTCAAAAGCTGGCGACGGGCAATTCCAAGCAGCACGCGTGATCGAGGTGGCGGAATCCGGCACTCCCATCGTGCGTCCCCTGATCGAGCTTCCCGGCGAACTGGATTCCAATGGCTTCCTCGCCTTTACCCGGAATGTCCGCGATGAAAAAACCAGCCCATCGACGTCAGCGCGAGCAATGGATACACGGCGTTCCAAATCACCAGTGTTTCCATCTCAATACGGAGGGTGCTTTCGATTCCGAACCGTTCCTGAAAACCGGTTGGCAGCCGGACTCCCTGCGCTGGATTCAAGGACGTTTGATCGGTTCGTCCGGGGCCTCGCTTTTCATGGCGGATGAAACGGCGGACAGTGTGAAAAAAAGGAGCTTTGGCACTTGGTATCTCTGGCTGGACCGCGCCACCCTCGCCACCGATGGCGATCTCCTCATGCCCTTCGGCGATTACGGCGCCGAGCGTCTGTCGCCTTGAAGATTAAGGAGCCATGACACTCCTGTCGTGGGCCAATGAGAGGAGAAAGTGGGGAGCCAAGGCACTTCCCTTTCGCAGAACATTGGCTGGCGGACATGAGTGTCCACCTCCATTGGGCCGGCTTCGTTGCGAAATGGAGCGAGGGCTTTCATTCGTCGCCCAGCGGGTGGCAGCGCACCACTCCGGAAGAACGGACTGAAGTCCAATGCCTTTAAGGATTCAAAATCGGCACTGGCTGGAATCCTTGATTTCACAAGGACTGAAAATGGTCGGCGGGTGGCATTGGGACTGAGATTCGGCGGGATGAGAAATGTGTAAT
>JBDSZP010000112.1:0-3377 GCA_039925065.1 Luteolibacter sp. | reverse complement strand
GGGCTGACGACGCTCATGTAAGGAGCGTTGGCCGGATTGAAAAATTCGATTTCGTGGGTCTTCGGCATGCGCTGGATTTCCAAAGAAAGGATGCCCAGCTCTTTCAAAACATCCGGCACACACGCCGGGACCATGCCGAGATCCTCGCCGCAGAGCAGCATCGGGCTGGCCTGGCGCATCGCGGGCAATTTCTCGTATCCCCTCGCCTGCCAGAAATCCTCCTGACGCCGGTAGAAATAGTCGTTGTAAAGATCCTCCACCCGCGAGCGGATGTCAGGTTCCAATTCCTGATAGGATTTGGTCATCTGCATCGAACAGCGCGGGTGGAAAAGCGTCCCTTGCGAACCGGCAACCTCGAAAAACAACACATCGCTCGCGCAATCCAGTAGCCCTTCCCGGATCCAATCGTTGTGCCCGTTCTGATCCAGCTTCGCGAAATGATCAACGATCCTACGTTGAGTCGCGACACTCTCGCGAAGCTGCCAATAGCCATCGCCGCTGTCATTCAGATAGTGATACCTCACCTCCTCCAGGGCATCGCCGAAGCGCTCCCGCAGCGAATGATCGCGGATGTAGGGGCGGCAATATCGGTTATAATCGAAGTCGATCCCACGCTTGCGGATCTCATCGATGTTGATCGGCATCGCGGGATCGAAAAAGCCCATGATCCCTTCCACCTGCTCGTACGGCACCTGCCAGATCCGGAAGAACCCGAGAATGTGGTCGATCCGGTAGGCATCGAAATATCGGCTGAGCTGCGCGAACCGTGAACGCCACCACGCGTAGTCATCCTTTTGCATAACCTCCCAATTGTAGGTCGGAAATCCCCAGTTCTGGCCCTTGATTGCAAACGCATCCGGCGGAGCCCCGGCCTGCGAATTCATCTTGAACAAATGCGGCGCGGACCACGCGTCCACGGATTGGCGGTCGATGCCAATCGGAAGATCACCTTTCAGCGCCAGCCCCTTCGCGTGCAGGTGCGAGACGGCATCCGCAAGTTGGAGGTCGAGTTCGTATTGGAGCCAGATGTGATAGAAAACCTCCGGCTGCGTTCCATCCGCCAGAGCGTTCACCCTTTCCTCATCAAAGACCGCCCAATCCTCCCAGCGGCTGAAATCTGCCGTACCGAAATGATCCCGCTTCACGCAGAACACGGCATAGGGCACGACCCACTCGCGATTGGCTTCGATGAACGCCTTGAATTTCCCGTTAGCCAGGATCGCCTTGCGGTGCTTCTCGAAAATCTGGCGCGTGAGTTTCACTTTCAACGCCATCACCGCTTCGTAATCCACCTGTTCCAGAGAGTTCAGCGTCTTGCGCCCGTCCTTGAGCTCGTTCGCAAACGCGGCAGGCATCGCATAATCCAGATCATCGATCCGCAGATAGATCGGATGCAGCGCAAAAACGCTGATCGCCGAGTAAGGATAGGAATCCGTCCAATCGTGCGACGAAGTGGTGTCATTGATCGGCAGAATCTGGATGAGCTTGAGGCCCACGCCATGCGCCCAATCCGCCAACGGCTTGAGATCCGCAAACTCACCAACGCCCAGACTTTTTTCACTGCGCAGGGAAAACACCGGAATCGCCACACCCGCCGCGCGGAACAGTCCTGCGGCATCGCGGCGATAGGACTCATCATTCACGATCGTCCGTTGCCTCTTCCCGTGAGCATGGACGGGCAACCAACGGTTTTCTCCCTGCTCCATGCTGGTCACGCATTTCAAACGAAGATCGAACAAGCCATACTTGTATTGGATTCCCCAATCGCTCGGAAGATAGAGATCCTTCTGCCAGACATTCGGCGCGACCTCCTGCAGCGGCACCGCATGATGCCAGCCCCAATTTCCGATCTCCTTCACACTCCCGATCAGACAAGGCACCGTCCCCGCTGGCACGGCAGCCATGCGAAGTTGGAACGAATGATTCGCATCCGGCGGAGTAACCTTCTTTTCAAACGGACCACGCGCCGGCAATACGGCTTTGAAGGCATTTGTCTCGAAAGCGTAATCCACGGTCCCGGCGGAGCACCACGAATCCAACAGAGTCAGCGCATCCTCCTTCGCTGGATCGAACTCCGCCACCCGCGGTGTCAGCCACTCGTCGAGTTCCACGCCATTGCCCGGCTGCCGGAGTTGATAGCTGTATTCCAACCGCAACTCTCCCGCGCCCTTGATGTCCACGCTCGTTTCCCACTGCTGGTCATTGATCCAATGAAGCGACGCCATCTGATCGAAACGGACCCCGCTCGCGCCGAGGACAATTGCGTATTTCAGCCAGATCGACTGGCCCGGGATGGTGTGGTAGTTCAGACGGAAAACGATCTTCATGAAGGGCGGCGGATTATCTGCCAACAAATGTCCAATTTGTGGAAACGGTTGGCGATTCGAAAAAGCAATCGCCTGACCAATCAAGCCCTGCTCCGCCGAAAATACACCTCCAGCCGACCATCTTTCCCAGCGAAAAATGACTTCGAGCCTCTGGCACAAACCGACTGCGTGAGACCCGAATCACCGGATGAAATCTGCCAGTCTCCGTAATTTCCAACTTGCCGGGGAATGTTCCTCCATAAACCCTGCCGTATGGAACCAACATCGCGGAGCAAGACAACTCGTCGTGATGGGATCCGACAAGTCGCTGAATAGATATTAAATGACATTCCCGCCGCCACCGTGATGACTACGCCCAACTACAAACCCAAGACGCTCAGTCCGATCATTGCTGTCGCTGACATGCAAAGAAGCATCGACTTTTACACGGAGGTTCTTGGCTTCGATGTCACACGGCATTCCGACGCATATTCTATTCTCACCAAAGGGCCGGCATCGCTGCATTTCACTCGCGCTGACGACCCATCGGTTCTCGCCACGACTCGTGGGCATACTTCGATTTATCTGGAGGTTGAGGCCATCGCGCCGCTTTGGTCGCACGTTTCACAGTTCAGAGACCGCTACAAGATTCGTGACTTATTCGACCGCGAATACGGGATGCGAGAGTTTCACATTATCGGTCCTGACGACTGCCTGATCTTTGTGGGCGAGCAGCTGCACTAAACAGCGTGCTTCTGCAGCAACCGCAGTTTCTCCAACGCAGCCCCGCTCGCAATCATTTCCAAGGCGATCCCAATGCCGTCGCCCATGTCATCGGCGAGGCCCGCACAGGCGAGGGCGGCCCCGGCGTTCATGATCACCATGTCGCGCTTCGGGCCGGTTTCGCGACCCGCGAGGATGTTTTCCAGAATCACGGCGTTGACCTTCGCATCGCCGCCCTGCAACTCCTCGACTTCGGCAAGTTTCAATCCGAAATCCCGGGGGCTTACCTCCTCATCCCCCATATCTTGATAGATCCCGGATTTAAAAATGGATGTTGAGCCCATCAGA
>JBDSZP010000111.1:0-6992 GCA_039925065.1 Luteolibacter sp. | reverse complement strand
CCCCTTCACGTCAGCCTGCCCACCGAGCTTCCCTTCGGAGCCCACTTCCCGGGCCACGCGGGTCACTTCGGCTGCAAACGAACGCAGTTGATCCACCATCGTGTTGATGGTGTCCTTCAGTTCGAGGATTTCCCCCCGGACATCCACTGTGATTTTTTTCGACAGATTGCCGGTTGCCACAGCCTTGGTGACATCGGCGATATTCCGCACTTGGTCCGTCAGGTTGCCGGCCATGGAATTCACCGAATCCGTGAGATCCTTCCACGTTCCCGCCACCCCTTTCACGTCAGCCTGTCCGCCGAGGTTTCCTTCCGTGCCCACCTCCCGTGCCACCCGCGTCACTTCCGCTGCGAACGATCCGAGCTGGTCCACCATCGTGTTGATGGTATTCTTCAACTCGAGGATCTCGCCTTTGACATCGACAGTGATCTTCTTGGACAGATCGCCACGAGCCACCGCAGTGGTCACATCAGCGATGTTGCGCACCTGATTGGTGAGGTTGCCCGCCATCGAATTCACGGAATCGGTGAGGTCCTTCCACGTTCCCGCCACGCCGCGCACTTCGGCCTGGCCGCCGAGTTTCCCCTCGGTTCCCACCTCGCGTGCGACCCGCGTCACTTCGGAGGCGAAGGAATTGAGTTGGTCCACCATCGTGTTGACCGTGTCCTTCAGTTGTAGAATTTCTCCCCGAACCGCCACCGTGATCTTTTTGGATAGATCCCCGTTCGCCACGGCAGTCGTCACGTCAGCGATATTCCGCACCTGATCCGTTAGGTTGCCGGCCATCGAGTTCACCGAGTCGGTGAGATCCTTCCACGTTCCCGCCACACCGGACACTTCGGCCTGACCGCCGAGTTTCCCCTCGGTTCCGACTTCCCGGGCCACGCGGGTCACTTCGGAGGCAAACGATCCGAGCTGATCCACCATGGTATTGATGGTGTTTTTCAGCTCCTGGATCTCGCCCTTCACGTCCACGGTGATCTTTTTCGATAGATCTCCGCGGGCCACCGCCGTGGTGACCTCCGCGATGTTGCGCACCTGAGCAGTGAGATTGCCTCCCATGAAATTCACCGAATCCGTGAGATCCTTCCAGGTTCCGGCCACCCCCCGCACATCAGCCTGCCCACCCAGCTTTCTTTCGGAACCGACTTCACGAGCCACCCGTGTCACTTCGTCCGCAAACGAGCTGAGCTGATCGACCATCGTATTGATGGTGTTTTTCATCTGGAGGATCTCCCCTTTGACATCCACGGTGATCTTCTTTGATAAATCCCCCTTGGCAATGGCGGTCGTCACGTCGGCAATGTTCCGCACCTGGTCCGTGAGATTCCCCGCCATCATGTTCACATTGTCAGTTAGATCCTTCCACGTTCCCGCCACTCCGGACACCTCGGCCTGACCGCCGAGTTTGCCTTCCGTTCCCACTTCGCGCGCCACCCGGGTGACTTCGGATGCAAAGGACCGGAGCTGGTCCACCATCGTGTTGATGGTGACCTTGAGTTCGAGAATTTCCCCCTTCACGTCCACCGTGATCTTTTTGGATAGGTCTCCGTTCGCAACCGCAGTTGTCACGTTGGCGATGTTCCGGACCTGCGCGGTGAGGTTTCCTGCCATCGAGTTCACGGAATCGGTGAGATCCTTCCAAGTTCCCGCCACCCCCGAAACCTTCGCTTGGCCGCCGAGTTTCCCCTCGGTTCCCACTTCGCGCGCCACACGGGTCACTTCGGACGCAAATGATCCGAGCTGATCCACCATGGTGTTGATGGTATTCTTCAGCTCAAGAATCTCGCCTTTGACATCCACGGTGATCTTCTTTGAAAGGTCGCCGTTGGCCACCGCCGTCGTGACGGCGGCGATGTTTCGCACTTGGGAGGTCAGGTTGCCCGCCATCGAATTCACCGAGTCGGTAAGATCCTTCCAGGTTCCGGAAACTCCCTCAACACGCGCCTGGCCGCCGAGAGCTCCCTCGGTGCCGACCTCGCGCGCGACCCGCGTCACTTCGGACGCAAACGAGCGGAGCTGGCCGACCATCGTGTTGACCGTATCCTTCAGTTCGAGGAACTCGCCTTTGACATCCACCGTGATTTTTTTAGTGAGGTCGCCATTGGCCACCGCAGTGGTGACCGTCGCAATGTTTCGCACCTGCGCCGTGAGGTTGCCGGCCATCAGGTTCACGTTATCAGTGAGGTCCTTCCAGGTTCCCGCCACACCTTTGACCTGTGCCTGGCCTCCCAGTTTTCCTTCCGTGCCCACCTCCCGCGCGACCCGGGTCACTTCCGAGGCAAATCCACCCAGCTGTTCCACCATCGTATTTACGGTCCGGGCGGTGCGGAGGAATTCACCCTTCAATGGCCGTCCGTCGAGCTCGGTGGAAATCGTTTGTGAAAGGTCGCCTTTCGCAACCGCGCCGATCACCCGCGCCATTTCGCTGGTGGGTTGTACCAAATTCGCCACAAGATTGTTCACCGATCCGATCGCCGCTCGCCATGAGCCCTGCACCTCGCCCAAAGTCGCGCGCTGACCGATACGCCCGTCCACGCCCACTACCTCGCCAATGCGCGCAAGCTCTGCCGAGAGGTCTTGGTTGCGGCTGATCACCTCATTGAATGTATCGGCCACCTTGCCGGCCACTCCGGTCCAGTCTTCGGGAAGCCGGGCTGTAAAATCACCTCGTTTGAACGATGTTAGCGCGGCAAGCAGTATTTTCAAATCACCCGCCTCGACGTGCTTTTTACGCGATGCAGCGGTAGAAACTATGGCAGTAGAGGCGGTATCCGTTGTGGGAGAGGCTACTTTTTTCATCCGAGATTCGAAGATGCTACCGTGCATCAAAAGGGCGTCAAGAAATCTTGGCTTCTTGATATTTTCTTTCCGCAGTAATGCATTTTGCATCGTTATGCTCTCGCCTATTTTTCCTGATAGAAAATCCAAGCAAGCGAAACGGCAGCCTGGTGACCCCCGAATTCACCCAGACGGTTTTCTCTCGAAAGCCGGAGGTCTGGCAGACATGATTTCGCTGCTAGATTACACAAGCCGTTCTGCGAAAAATGGATGAACCCAACATTCAAACCCATCGTTAAACCCCTGCCGAATTACCGCACCACCCAGTGGATTTTTGAACGTGCCGCTGGCCGGACTCGAACCGGCACGCCCCGAAGGACAACAGATTTTAAGTCTGGGGTGTCTACCATTCCACCACAGCGGCTTTTTCATGCAGTCACACGGGGTGACTGCGGCGTGAGTAATGCTTAAAGTCCATCTGCCGTCTAGCTCAGCCTTTGAGATCGCGTGATTTTTTCACCCGACGATGGATTCATCATGGAGCCCCCCCATCCGGCTAACGCCATCAGGCCAGCCAATCGCCATGATGAATGCGTTGGCTTTCATCCACTTCGCCCAGCCATTCCCAGATCCACGCGGTGAGTGTTTCCCCATCCTCCCGGGCGACTGTGGTTTCGACGCGGCGGTATTCGCTGTCTTCCACGTCGCCAGCGGAGACGTTTTCGAAGCTGTCGAGATTCCCCAACATTTCGAGATCCACCGAATAGACCTCGCCCACGATGTCATCTCCGGCCTCATCAAGGACGAGGCCGGGATACCAATCGATTTTGTACATCCTCCCGCAAATCCGGCCTGCGGTGATGAACTCCGCTCCGTCCATGCGGAAATGGTTCGAACCGCCGCGACGGAGCGTGCCATAGACAAAGACCAGCTCGCGGGGCGGTGTCATCGCGGTGGATTTGGAGTTTTCAGCCGCAGAAAGGCTCAGCTTTTACTTATCCGAACGATGCCCAATTTCGTTGTCGAGAGCCTGCTTAAGGTCTTCGATGCCTTCGCCTTGGTCGGCGGAAATCGGGATGATGTCGATTTTCGGGAAACGATCGCGGAAAATGGCGAGGTTTTCGGCAGCTCCTTCGAGGTCCATTTTGTTCGCGATGATCTTCCACGGAAAACGGGCGAGTTCGTCGTCGTATTCCTTGATCTCGCGACGGAGGATTTCCAGATCGGAGATTGGATCGCGACCTTCGCTGCCTGCCATGTCGATGACGAAAAGCAAGACGCGGCAGCGCGTGATGTGGCGGAGGAATTCGTGGCCGAGGCCGCGGTTTTCATGGGCTCCTTCGATCAGGCCGGGAATGTCGGCGATGGTGCAGCGGCGGAAACCGGGGAACTCGACGACACCGACGACCGGCTGAAGCGTGGTGAACGGGTAGGACGCGACTTTCGGTTTCGCTTGGGAAAGTTTTCCGAGTAGTGTGGATTTTCCGGCATTCGGAAATCCGACGAGCCCGGCATCGGCGATGCGGCGGAGTTCGAGGTAGAAAACGGCTTGGTCGCCAGGAGTGCCGAGGGTGTGCTCGACGGGCGTGCGGTTGGTGGCGGTTTTGAAATTCCAGTTGCCTTCACCGGGTTGGCCGCCTTTGCAGAGCACGAATTCCTCGCCGATTTCGGTGAGGTCGGCGATCGGTTCGAGATCGATCCCTTCATCGCCACGCTCGTATTCCACGGCTTCCTGCACGGTCACGGCATTGCTGCGGTAAACCACGGTGCCCGGAGGGACTTTGCCGATGACGCGCTTACCGGCTTTCCCGGTTTTGCGGCCGCCTGCGCCGTTTTTCCCGTCGTCAGCGATGAGCTTTGGATCGTAGTGGTAGGCGCGGAGATTGTCGGTGGATCCATCGACCACGAGAATGATGTCGCCACCCGCGCCGCCATCGCCGCCGTCAGGTCCGCCGCGTGGCACAAATTTTTCCCGGCGCCAGGAAACAACGCCGTTTCCGCCGTCGCCCGCTTTGGCGAAAATCCGTATATGGTCGATAAACATGGGCGCACAGTTGCCACACGAACCCGACTGGTCAACGGCAATGGTGCGTCCGGCGGCGATTTCATGCGGATCTCCCGCCCGATTTTCCTTCCGGGATCGGCCGAATGTGCTTCACTCCGCCTATGAAGTCGCCTATTGCAGCACTTTCGATGATGCTGGTCCTCGCCCTCGCACCCACTCTGCTTGCCAGCGGAAAAAAAGAGGACAAGACCTCCGTGTCCTTCCATTTGGAAACGGATATCACCGACAATCCGAAGATGATTTTCCCCCAGTTGGCGAACGGACAGACCCGTTATTTCCGCCGCATGCCTGATATCACGTTCAAGGATGTGGTCTCGTTCAGCCCATTTCCTGCGGATATTGGCGATGGCTACGGCGTCGCTTTCAAGCTCAAGGGAAATGCCCTGTCGCGCCTTGCCGCGCTGACGAACGCCAACCAGGGAAAGTGGATGATCTCTCAGGTCAACGGCCATGTCGTCGATGGATTCCTTATCGACAAGCAGATCAACGACGGGGTCATCGTGATTTGGAAAGGCGTGACGCTGGACGACATCACGCTCTTTGATAAGTCGATCCCGCGCATCGGGCAGGAAAACAAGAAGAAGAAATAACAGCGAAGTTTTAACATGATCCGAATTTTCGCGCTCATCCTGTCGCTGCTTGCCGCCGTGCATGCCAGCCCGATCGATCTCCGCCTGCCCACGGAAAACCAACATCTCTTCACCGGAGAGCTGGACCAATTCTACATGTATGTGGACCGGACCTTCGAGGGCCAGGTTTCCAAAGCTTGGGAAGGCGGCTCGTTCGGGTTCGTCCGCAATGAGATGCGCATCAATGGCGAGGTCATCTGCACGAAATTTCATGAAGGCATCGACATCTCACCGATGAAACGAGATGCTGCCGGCAACCCGCTGGACCTCGTTTCCAGCATCGCCGAGGGACGTGTCGTCCACACGAGTCCGCTCGCCGGACGCAGCAACTACGGCAAATACATCGTCGTCGAGCATCAGTGGGAAAATTCATCGATCTACTCGCTCTACGCCCACCTCGCGGAAATCCACTGCAACGTCGGTGACCCGGTCAAAGCTGGCACCGTCCTCGGTCGCATGGGGTTCACCGGAGTCGGCATCGACCGCACCCGCGCCCATTGCCACGTCGAGCTCGGGATGTTGATGAGCATGCACTACGATGATTGGGCGAAAACCAACGGCGCGGGCGTCAACTATCATGGAATCTATAACGGCATGAACCTGACCGGCTGCGAGGTTTCACGGTTTTTCCTTCAGCAAAAGGCGAATCCCGACCTCCAGTTCAGCGAGTTCATCGCCTCCACGCCGGTCTATTTCAAAGTGACCGTTCCAATCACCGAAACGCCGGAGTTTGTGAAACTTCACCCGTGGATCTGCAAAGGTTCGACCGAGGGTGCGAAATCCTGGGAAATCAGCTTCAGCGCGACCGGCATGCCCGTCGCATTCACTCCGAGTCAGCGCGAAGTGACCGCCCCGGCGGTGACCTCGGTCCGCCCCTCAACGATTCCCCACCGGTATCTCACCCGCAATCTGGTCACCGGCCAAGGCAATCAGGCGAGCCTCACTCAATCCGGCCTCAAGCTCGTCGCCTTGCTTACCGACACTTTTCCCATCACCAAGTAATCATGCCTAACACCATTCTCGATAAGATCGCCTCCCTCGGCCTCGCCCTTCCCGCCGTCCCCGCCCCCGTCGCCGCCTATGTGAACTGCGTGCGTTCCGGAAACCTGCTTTTCCTCTCCGGCGGTCTGCCCATCGATGGCGACAAAAAAGTCATCGGCAAGGTCCCTACGGACGTCTCGATCGATGAGGCGAAAGAAGGTGCCCGCATGATCATCCTCAACCGCCTTGCCGTCATTCAGGACGAGATCGGCTCGCTGGATAAGGTGAAGCAAATCGTCGCGCTCACGGGATTTGTGAATTCCGAGCCGGACTTTTACGGTCATCCCCAGGTGATGAACGGCGCGTCCGAGTTGCTGGTCGAGATTTTCGGAGACAAGGACAAACACTCGCGCACCGCCCTCGGTGCCGCCGCCCTGCCGCTCAACGTCGCAGTGGAGATCAATTTAATCGTTGAAGTGGAAGCTTGATACAGGTGGTCCGCACAGTCCCCTGTGCGGAATCTTTGTTTTCGGGAC
>JBDSZP010000110.1:0-53872 GCA_039925065.1 Luteolibacter sp. | reverse complement strand
AAGCTGCCTCCCACTCTCCTTTTCAGCGGTTCTTGGAATTCATCAACCACGCCGCAAGCTAGCGGTAATTCAAATTTCCAACAAGCGCAAACATGCGCCACCAGCCCTCCTCAGACCCTTAGCGAGCCACGAAATCCCCTGGCGCTATAGTAAGACTGCGCACCGTTATGGTAGATGAAGACGCGGCCGAAGCGGCGATCACCGAAGAGGGCGCCGCCGAGTTTTCTGATGTCAGCAGGCGCTTTCACCCAGCTCGACGTCTTCGAATCGAAATTTCCAAGGTTCTGTAGCTCCCGGTATTCCTCCTCCGTCAGAAGCTCAATACCCATGGCCGCTGCCATATCGATGGCGTTGTCTTTAGGTTTATGTTCTTTCCGGGAATCCAGCCCTTCACGGTCGTAACAAGCACTCGTGCGGCCTTTGGGGCTTTCCGCTGAACAATCGAAGAAGATGATTTCGCCGGTCTTTTTGTCATGACCCACCACATCCGGCTCACCGCCGGTTCTTTCCATTTCATGGAGTGACCACAGTTTTTCGGTATTGGCGTCCAGCTTTGCTTTTACCTCGGCCCATTCGAGATCGTTATGACGATTCATGTTTTTCTCGAAACGGGCCTTCAAGGCTCCAAGCAGTTCTTCGCGTTGTTCTGGTAACAGTTTCTTTTTTGTTCCGACGTCTTTCATGGGGATTTTAGCTTCAATAAGCGAAAGGGATGAGCGCTTGGTTCTTTTACGATAGGTATCGTATTGTTCACCGAAGGCCTCGGTCAAGGCGTCTTCCTTGACCCGTATGCGCCGCAAAAGTGCGATGACGGTGTGGTCCTTCAGCGACGAATTCTGGCCCGAAGGGTCAACATCCCTCAGCCCAGCCCATCAGGCTGGGTAACCTCCGTCAAAGATTCATGCGCCCCAACGGGGTGCGATAACGGGCGGGATCGATCATCCCTCGGATCGCGACCTTTCAGGCCGCCGATGGCTTTGCGTGATCTAACCCAGGACGTTGCCCTGGGCTGAGGGATGTAGTCCCGTTGGGCCAAAGAGTCGAGAAAATGTTAGTGGAATTACGCGGTCATTCGGCAATGAGTTCCGTCCCGATGGATGACTCCGAGATTGAGCAAGATCTCACGGCTGGCGGCGGATTGGTTGAGGGTGTATAAATGAAGATTGCGGACGCCGTGCTGGAGCAGGTCCGAGCATTGTTCGGTGGCATAGTGAATACCGATCCGGCGGACTCTATCCGGATCGTCCCCGGCGCGTTGCAGCGCTTTGAGAAGCTTGGCCGGAAAGCGGCAGCCGCCGGCTAATCCCGCCATGCGGTGGAGGCCTGAAACGCTGCTGACCGGCATGATGCCTGCGATGATCGGGACATGGATTCCCGCGAGTTCGCAGCGGGCTTTGAAGTCATAGAAATCCCGGTTATCGAAAAACATCTGGGTGCAGATGTAGTCGGCGCCCGCATCGATTTTTGCTTTCAGATGATCCATTTCAAGGAATCGGTTAGGCGTGGCGGGATGCCCTTCAGGAAATGCCGCGACGCCGATGCCGAATCCCCGCGGATCGGAATGGCCGTGCCGTTCGCCGAAGCGACGGATGAATTTCACCAGATCGGCCGCGTGAGGAAACGCGTCGTTCCGGTGTTCGTAATTCATCGCTCCGGCGGGTGCATCGCCACGGAGCGCGAGGATGTTTCCCACCCCTGCCGCGGTGTAGCGTTCGAGAATCTGTGAGACTTCCCTTTCCGTGTGACCGATGCAGGTCAGGTGAGGAACCGGATTCAAACCCGTTTCCTTCCTGAGCCGCGCTACGAGGTCGTGCGTCTGGCTGCGGGTGGAACCACCCGCGCCATAGGTGACGCTTACGAAGGAAGGGAGGCAGGATTGCAATTCCGAGATGGACGCGAACAGCGCTTGCGTGCCGGCTTCGGTTTTCGGCGGGAAAAATTCGAAGGAAAATTTCGGTTCCTCGCCCGCCAGCAGATCGTGAATGTGCATGATATCCTATTGTCCCTTCCGTTTTGATTTCAGGCGGTGGCGGTTTCTGTTACCCGGTCGCGGAGCTTGCTGGCAGCGGCGACCATGTTGACGAGGGACGTGCGCACCTCGTCCCAGCCGCGGGTCTTGAGGCCGCAGTCGGGATTCACCCAGAGGTTTCCGCGCGGAATCACAGCCTCGGCCTTGCGGATGAGGTTTTCCATTTCACGGGTCGTGGGGACACGGGGCGAGTGGATGTCGTAAACTCCGGGCCCGATCTCGTTCGGATAGTTGAAATCCACGAAAGCATCCAAGAGTTCCATGTTCGAACGCGAGGTCTCGATGGTGATCACGTCTGCATCCAGCTCGGCAATGGCGCTGATGATGTCATTAAACTCGGAATAACACATGTGTGTGTGGATTTGGGTGGCATCGTCCACGCCGCTGGAGCAGAGGCGGAAGGCGTTCACGGCCCACGAGAGATATCCCGGCCAATCGGATTTACGAAGTGGCAGACCTTCGCGGATGGCAGGCTCGTCGATCTGGATGGCAGCGATGCCGATGGCTTCGAGATCGTTCACCTCATCCCGGATGGCGAGCGCGATCTGTCGGGTTGTTAGCTCGCGCGGCTGGTCGTCTCTCACGAACGACCACTGGAGGATGGTGACCGGTCCGGTGAGCATGCCTTTCATCGGTTTTTCCGTCAGCGTCTGTGCGAAGCCTGACCAATAGGTGGTCATCGGCTGCGGGCGGCTGACGTCTCCGAAAATGATCGGCGGCTTCACGCAGCGGCTGCCGTAACTCTGCACCCAGCCGTTCGCCGTGAAGCTGAATCCGTCCAGTTGCTCGCCGAAATATTCGACCATGTCGTTGCGCTCGAACTCGCCGTGAACCGGCATGTCGATGCCGATCTCATCCTGAAACTCCACGCACCGACGGGTTTCCTCCTTGATGAATGTGTCGTAATCCGCATCGCTAAGGAGTCCTTTTTTCCACTTCGCACGGGCCGAGCGGACTTCCGTAGTTTGGGGAAATGAGCCGATGGTGGTGGTCGGGAAAAGCGGGAGTTTCAGCTTAGTACGCTGAAGTTTCTGGCGCGATTCGAATGCCGATGCGCGGATGGCGTCCGCCGGTGTAACAGCGGCGAGGCGGGCTTTCACCGCAGGATTGTGAATGCGCGGGCTGGTCTTGCGGAGCCACAGACTGGCGCGGTTCGTTTCGAGCGCGGCGGGAATGGCGTTTCCTTCCAACAGATTGCGGAGGGTGGCGACTTCGGCGATTTTTTCGTCGGCAAACGCGAGCCAGTCTTTCAATTCCGCGTCCAGATTCCTTTCGCTTTCAAGTGTCACCGGCGAATGAAGGAGCGAGCACGACGGTGCGATCCACAGGCGTTCGTCACCCACAACGGCCCGTGCTTTTGTTAGCAAGGCGAGCGATGCGTCGAAGTCGTTTTTCCAGATATTCCGGCCATCCACCACGCCGAGCGAGAGGATCTTATCTGCGGGAAACGAGGCGAGCAAACGATCCACCTCATCCAGGCCTCGCACGGCATCGAAGTGCAGTGCGGCGACCGGCAGGCTCAGGAAAAGCGGCAAATTTTCGCGAAGCTCGCCGAAGTAGGTTGCCACCAGAAGTTTGGCGGGACCTGCCGCCCGGGCCAACCGTTGGTAAGCTGCGGTGAAGGCATCGCGCTGGGTGTCGCTCAGGTCGAGTGCTAGAACCGGCTCGTCGAGTTGGATCCACTCGGCCCCATCGCTCGCGAGTTCGGCTAGGATTTCCTCATAAACGGGGAGGAGTTTTTCCAACAATTCGAAGCGGTCGAACTCCGGATGATTGTGATCCTGCACCTTGCCCAGACTGAGGTAGCTCACGGGACCTATGAGCACCGGTTTGGCGTTCTGTCCCTGGCTTTTTGCTTCGCGGAATTCGTCGAATATTTTCGTATCGGATAGTTTGAACTCGGTCGCCGCATGGAACTCCGGGACGATGTAGTGATAGTTTGTGTCGAACCATTTGGTCATCTCGCCGGCGAAGGTGGAGACCTTGCAGGTTTCGCAATCATGCGTGCCGGTCTCTCCTCGGGTGCCCCGGGCGATCAGGAAGCGGGTGTCGAGACCTGCGATGGCACCATCCCAGGCGAAGCGCGGTGGCACATTGCCGAAGAGGCAGGATGCGTCGAGGATCTGATCGTAAAAGGAGAAGTCATTACACGGAACCAGATCGATTCCCGCTGCGGCCTGCTTTTTCCAATTCCGTCTTCTCAGATCCTTGCCGATCGCTTCGAGCGCTGCCCGGGGGATTTCTCCTTTCCAATAGAGTTCGGTGGCTTTTTTCAATTCCCGTTGTTCCCCGATGCGTGGATAACCTAGCAGATGTGTCCGGATGTGGCTCATGATGGAGCGATCATAGCGAACGGATCATTATCACGGTAACGCATTGTTTTTATGATGGTCATTCGAAATGGTGATGATCATTTTTCGCTCATGATCGAATTCCGTCACCTCCGGGCCCTTGTCGCCGTCGCCGAAACGGGAAACCTTTCGAAGGCGGGAAAACGCCTCAATCTCTCGCAGCCCGCGCTTTCCCATCAGATGCGCGCGCTGGAGGACCACGTCGGGGCGGAGCTTTTCCAGCGGAAGAGTAATCCCCTGCGGCTGAGTCCGGCGGGGGATCGGCTGCTGGCGACCGCGTATGACGTGGAGAAGCTCATCCAACAAAGCGAGCGCGACGTGGCCCGCATCGCCGATGGCAAGGCGGGGCAACTCCGCATCGCGGTGGAGTGCCATTCGTGTTTCGACTGGCTGATGCCGAGCATGGATGCATTCCGCGAGGGATGGCCCGAGGTGGAAATGGATTTGGTTTCGGGATTTCAGCCGGATCCGATTGGTTTGCTAGGCGAGGGGTTGGCGGATCTGGTCATCGTGTCTCATGCGAAACCTCGGCCGGGGGTGGTGCATCATCCGTTGTTCCGTTATGAAGTGCTGGCTCTGGTCGCGCGCAATCATCCTTACGCCAAGAAAGCTTATCTCACCGCGAAGGACTTCGCGAAGGAAACTCTGGTGACCTATCCGATTCCGGATGACCGCATCGATGTGATCCGCGAGGTGCTCAAGCCTGCGAACATCGATCCGCCGCGTCGCAAGACCGAACTCACGGTGGCGATTCTCCAGCTCGTCGCGAGCCACCGCGCGATCGCCGCGATGCCGGGTTGGGCGGTCCAGCCCTTCCTTGATAGAAACTACGTCGCTTCGAGGCCGATCCGGAAAAACGGTCTGCATGCGAATCTGTATGCGGCTACGACCGAGGAGCTTTCGAAATCCGCCTACATGAGTGAATTCCTGGACACGATGCGGCGCATCAGTTTTTCCAGCCTGAAGCGGATCGAAGTGGTGGTTTGAAGCCACTTCGGGGGAATAAAATGGCGGCATTGAGGCCTTGGGATCAGGGGCTGGGGGCTGGTGAAGAAGCTCCAGGCATGACGCTTCAAAGGATCGCATTGTTGTTTCCTTGGCGCTGTCCGGAGTTCAAGCCTTCAGCTTGTCTTCGGAAGAGCATGGTGAACCATGAACTCCGGACCGTCTCCAGACGAGCGGACAGGGTAGGGTTTGGCGAGTATCTGAAGAGTTTTTACCACGGAGGGGAGGAGAATAGAGGGAGGTCACGGAGAAGAATTGGGATTTCAGAGGTTCGGATTTCTGAAATCCAAAGGCTCTCTTTCCTCCTTCTTCACTCCTTCTCTCCGTGGTCAAAATCTTCTGAAGTGCGGGAAAAGGGTGGGTTTTCTTGCATGAGCGTGTGGGCTGCGGCAGGGTCGGGGCGGTTTGAATATGATTGCTGATATTTTCCTACAACTTCGCGAGGCCGGGCCGGTCATCATTTCGCTGATCATTATCGAGGGGTTGCTCTCGGTGGACAACATGCTGGCGATCGCGACGCTGGCGTCCCAATTGCCGGACACGCAGAAGAAACTGGCACTGCGGACGGGCTTGGCGGGGGCGTATGTTTTCCGCGGAGTGGCTCTTTTTTTCGTGGGATTCATTATGGCGAACGGGTGGATCAAGATCGCGGGTGCGTTTTATCTGATCCATTTGATGGCCGAGCATTTCAGCGATTTCGCGGCGGCGACCGACGATGATCCCGAGACGAAGCCGCACAAACCGCGGACATTTTGGTCCGTGGTGATCGCGATCCAGTTGATGGATCTGAGTCTGAGCGTGGACAACGTGGTGGCGGCGGTGGCGATGAGTCCGAAGATGTGGGTGGTGGTGACAGGCGTGTGTCTCGGCCTGCTGACGTTGTGGATGTTCGCCACGGTGAGTTTGAAAATGGTCGAGAAATTCCCGATTTTGCAGCACACGGCGTTTTTATTGATCGGCTATGTGGGATTCATCCTGCTGGCGGAAATGACGGCTGAATATGCTTTCCACACGAGGCTACACATCGGACCTGAGTATAAATTCCTCGGGATTGCGATCATCATGGGGTTGTCGATTTGGTATGCGAAGAGCCCGGTGCTGCAAACGGCGTGCAAGCCGCTATTCCACGTGGCGAATGTGCCGATGGTGCTTTATGCGAAGGTATCGGTGGCGTTGATCAGCGGATTGACGTGGCCGTTCAAGAAGGTGATGGGGCGGTGATGAGGTGCGTTCAGGGCGCTGCTCATCCATCATTTTCTTTTGATTTCTCGCATTCCGCCCGGTCCGGAACCTGCCGTTTCCGGTTTCCTGCGGTTGCGCTTTGAGCGTGAGTGATCGGCTTTCGTCGGCCTTGCACCCACTCCGGCAACCGTTTAGGACTTCCAAAACGAATTTCCCCATGGCTGCCAATTACACCGAAGACGACATCAAATCACTGGACTGGCGCGAGCACATCCGCATGCGCCCCGGCATGTACATCGGGAAACTCGGCGATGGTTCGTCACCCGACGACGGCCTCTATATCCTGTTGAAGGAAGCGGTCGATAACTCGATCGACGAGCACATCATGGGCTACGGCAAGGAAGTCCGGGTAGACATCGACGAGGAGGGCCGCGTGGAAGTGCGCGACTTCGGACGCGGGATTCCATTGGGAAAACTCTTCGACTGCGCGGCTCAGATCAACACCGGCGCGAAGTATGACAGCGAGGCTTTCAAAAAGTCCGTCGGTCTGAACGGCGTCGGTATCAAGGCGGTGAACGCGCTTTCCAACTTTTTCGAAATCCAGGCCTGGCGCGATGGCGAGACGAAAGCCCTCGAGTTCTCGAAAGGGCAGCTCACCGTGGATATGAAAAACCCGCGCCGCGACGATGGAGTGAACGGCACCCGTCTCGCCTTCGAGCTCGACCGCACGATTTTCCCCGCCAAGGCGAAATTCAAGGAAGCGTTCGTCGAGAAGATGTGCCGCTACTATTCCTACCTGAATCCGGCGCTCACCATTAATTTCAACGGCAGGAAATTCCGCTCGAAGGACGGCCTGCTCGATCTGCTGCGCGAGGAAATGGAAAATGAAGCGCTCTATCCGCCGATCCATCTTGTCGGCAAAGACATCGAAATCGCCTTCACTCATACGCCCGAGAGCGGCGAGGAATACTACACTTTCGTCAACGGCCAGAACACCTCGCAAGGCGGCACCCACCTCGTGGCGTTCCGTGAAGCGCTGGTCCAGGTCGTCCGCGGTTTCTATAAAAAACAATACGAGCCGTCCGATATCCGCGCCGGTATCGAGGCTGCCGTCTGTGTGCGGATCATGGAGCCGGTGTTCGAGTCGCAAACGAAAACCAAACTGGGTTCCGCCGGCGTCGCACCTGATGGAGAATCGCTGCGCACGTTCATCGGGAATTTCCTCAAGACCAATCTCGATAACTATCTGCACAAAAATCCGCAGACCGCCGAGGCGATCCAGAAGCGCATCATGGTCGCCGAGCGCGAGCGCAAGGACCTCAAGGGAATCCAGAAGCTTGCCCGCGAACGTTCGAAACAAGCGAAGGTTCATAACAAAAAGCTCCGTGATTGCCGCGTCCGTTTTGATAGCAAACACAAGCGCCGCGAGGAATCCACGCTCTTCATCACCGAAGGTGACTCCGCATCCGGCTCCATCACGAAAAGCCGCGACGTGGAAACGCAGGCCGTCTTTTCGCTCCGTGGAAAACCGCTCAACACCTTCAGCCTGCCGCGCAAGATCGTTTACGAAAACGAAGAGTTCGCCCTGCTCCAGGCCGCGCTCAACATCGAGGACGGCATTGAATACCTGCGCTATAACAAAGTCGTCATCGCCACCGATGCCGACGTGGACGGCATGCACATCCGCCTGTTATTGCTCACCTTCTTCCTCCAGTTTTTCCCCGAAATGATCCGCGACGGGCACTTGTGGATTCTTCAAACCCCGCTCTTCCGCGTCCGCAACAAGAAGGAGACCATCTATTGTTACGACGACGAGGAGCGCAAGAAGGCCCAAGCGAAACTCGGCAAAGCCGCCGAGATCACGCGCTTCAAGGGTCTGGGTGAAATCTCGCCCGACGAGTTCAGCTTCATGATCGGCCCCGACATGCGCCTCGACCACGTGGAATACGAAGAAGGCAAAGGTGTGAAGGAATTGCTCGCCTTCTACATGGGCAAGAACACCCCGGACCGCCAAGACTACATCATCGAAAATCTCCGCGAGGACGTGGACAAGCAGATCGAAGTGGCCGTGGCTTGAAAATTGGAGCGCGGAATTTATTTCGCCCGGCCCCATGGACTGCGGCAGCCTGCTGCCGCTTTCGGCGCGCAGCCTGCTGCGGCCTCTGATGAGCGAGGGCTAGGGCAAATCACCCGGCACTTCTCCCGCCCTTCTTTCCCAAACTTTCTCCTTCCCCCCAACCCGTTGATTGTTAGTGTGGCGATGCAAAATGCCCCCGACTCCCCGCAAGCCGCTTTCCAGCAACTTCGCCCAGTTGCGGGAGCACGATGAGCAACTGCTGCGCCTCGGTGTGCTGGCTGAGCGGTATTTCGCGGAAGATCCAAATACCAGTTTGCTCAAATTGCGGCAACTCGCCGAACTTCTCGCCCAACTGGTAGCCTCGAATGTCGGCCTCTACGGAAAGCCGGACGAGGGCCAATATGAGCTTCTCGGCCGCTTGCGCGACCACGGCATCCTCCCCCGGGAAATTTATCAGCTCTTTGGCGAGGTCAGGCGGGTGGAAGGCACGATAGGTCGCGTTCTGATTCTCAGCCCCCGCTGCAAAGCCGGTATTATAAATCCTCGGTTGGTGAAGTTTTCACTTCACGCCTCGATCAACCGAGAGTTCATAGCTCTCTACTTGAGGAGTCCTCTTGCCCAATCTTTCTTCACCTCGAAGATCCACGGTGGAACAATGGACATATTGAACCTCGGCCTGCTTCGTGAGCTTCCAATTTTGCTTCCAGCCCTCCCCGAACAACAAGAAATCGTCCGTCGAGTGGAAGAATTGTTCGCCTTTGCGGACCGGATCGAAGCCCGCCTTGCCACCGCTCAAAAGACCGTGGAGCGCCTGACCCCTGCCATCCTCGCCAAAGCCTTCCGCGGCGAACTTGTCGCCCAAGAGCCCAACGACGAGTCGGCCGGTGCGTTGCTTGAGAGACTGCGCGTGACCCGGGAAGTCACGACATCCATTCGTAAACGGACCGGCGCAAAATCCTGGTCTCCCAGTTCACCCCGTAAACGCAATACAGGTCCCACATATGAATGATTCCGATCGCCTGAGTTTGATTGTTGAAGCAGTCAAATACTGCCAAAAAGTGAAGCAAATGAAGATGCCGCCTTCGTGCTACTCGAAGGCATTGCGAGAACCCATCTTCTTCCTTTGGGAACTACGGATAGCAAAGAACAAGTTGAAAGCTGCCGGGTATCGCTCCAAAGCCGCCGTTGGAATGAATGCAGGTGGTGGAAAATTAATTTACGACCATTCCGTTCTATTTTCCTACCTCCAAGACGAGCTTCTGGATTTGGAGTCGGTCACGATTGAATCCGTGCGTGAGATTTTGGAACGACACGGAACCGCATGTCTGATTACTTGGGATGAGGATAGAGCACTCAGCAAGGCGGGTTTAGGGCGTAGGATGCCTCCGGATTGGGACCGCAAGGACCCGCTTGCCCGTTATCGTGCTCTGAAAATTGAAATCCTGCCCAACTGCGATTCTGGCGAAACCTCCAGTGAACCGAGTTCGGAAGATGCCCACACGGATCAAGCTATTGCCCGTCCAGAAGCATCAAACTGGTGAATGTCTCTCTCCTATGTCCGATCTAAAACTCTTCAAACTCGCGCCCGACCACGTCACCGAACTCGCGGTTTCCTCGATGGCGGTCGAGAAGTCCCTCCAGATATTGATGGAGAAGCATCTGGAAACCTTCCTCGGCGTCACCTTTCTTGCCTCGGAATACTCCACCGGGCCGAAGCACGGCGGACGCATGGACACGCTCGGCATCGATGAGAACGGCGCTCCCGTGATCATCGAATACAAGAAGGCGACCAATGCCAACGTGATCAACCAAGGGCTTTACTACCTCGATTGGCTTCTCGATCACCGGGGCGACTTCGAACTCCTCGTGGTGAAAAAGCTCGGACCGGACAAGGCGAATGCCATTGACTGGAGCGCCCCGCGTTTGCTCTGCATCGCCGGAGACTTCACCAAATACGATTTGCACGCGGTCGGCCAGATGCAGAAGAACATCGAGCTGATCCGCTACAGCCAATACGGGACGGACCTTTTGGCGCTCGATCTCGTCAACCGGACGTCAGCACCATCTCCACCAAGCGGCACTGGAACTGGAACAGGTTCGGGTACCGGTCCAAAACCCGCTGGAACTTATAAGACCGTTTCGGAATATCTCGCCCAAGCCGACACAGAGCTGACTGATCGCTTCGAAAGCCTCAAGGCCATGATTCTCGGCATGGGTGACGAGGTGGAGATGAAGACTCTGAAACTCTACTTCGCCTTCCGGCGCTTGAAGAACTTCGCCTGCGTGGAAGTCCACACCAAAACCCGCAACCTCCTCGTCTTCGTCAAACATCCAGATCCTGCCTCGGTGGAGGAAGACAAGTTCGCACGCAACGTCACAAACGTCGGACATTTCGGTACGGGAAACTTGGAGCTGACGCTCAAGTCGAAGGCAGACGTGGAAAAGGCTCGTCACCTCATCGAAATTTCTTACGAGGCGAATTAGGAATTCGCCATTCTCCATTTCCCCACTCCCATGGACTTCGACATATACTGCGATGAATGCTTTCCCGACCTATTCTGCTCGGAGAAACCCCAGGCCCGCTACGCTCTCATCGGCAGTCTTTGGCTTCCCGCCGCAAAGCGGGCCGAATTCAAATCGGCGATCCATGCACTGAGAGATCGTTACAAGGTCGGCGGCGAGATCAAATCCCGGAAGGTTTCTTCATCGCGCCTCGATTTCTACAAGGCCCTTTGCGATTGGTTTTTCGATCAGGGAGACGACCTGCGCTTTCGGGTCATCACCATTGAAGCCAGCAAGCTGAACCTGCCTCAATTTCATAAGGGCAACGCGGAATTGGGATTTTACAAATTCTACTACCAGCTTCTGACGCACTGGATTCACCCCGGCAACCGGTATGCGATTTTTTGCGATTACCAGACCAATCAGATCCCGACCCGCTTGCATGAGATGAAGAGCGTGTTGCGCAACGCCAACCCATTGAGTGAGATTCTGGAAGTCCAGTGGGTGCGTTCGCCGGAATCGGTGCTGACGCAATTGACGGACGTGCTAACGGGCTTGGCATCCGCCCGATTGAATGGAACGGCCAAACCCGGCAGCGCCAAGTTCCAACTCATGGAGCATTTGGAGGGCCGTCTGCATCATCGGATCTGCTCCACGAGTGCGACCGCGCACAAATTCAACGTCTTCAACATCAGATTGGAGGGTGGTTGGTAAATGGCCGCGCCGGAACTTCTGAAGTTGGAGAGTTTGGCCATCTACCAAGGGTATTTCAACGCCACCTATTGTTTGAGACCACTGGTCACCCACGACGGATTCTCAGTGAGATTCCGCAGATCGGATTTCAATCACTGCGCCTATGAAAGTTCGAGGCGGGATGGCTACAAGGACATTTTCTCTCCTCAGCGAGCCGAGCGCCTTGGTTGGATTTGTGCAGCCCTTCAAGATCCCAATCTCAAGCTGCGTGCTGGATGGGACAAGGACAAGCGCCGCTACGATCACAAGAAACGAGTCACGATCATGATCGAGGATTTCGTGGTGGTGATTCGTATGAAGTCAGCCACGGAAGCCGATTTCGTGACCTGTTATGTGGCGGACGATCCGGACTCCAAGGCGAAGATTCTCAGTGCGCCTGATTGGATTAACCCCTTCTCGTAGGCAAAAAAATACCGCAGATTTGCCAGGCTGGTTCTGCGGAGACCTTGATAGATTCATCAGCCACTGGCTGCGAATTCGGAGGGAATTAAGTCTCGATCTTTGGAGGATTCAAGTCCTTTTTTGACTTTTCCGGCTGCAAATGCCCTTTGAAACATGCCTAGCTCCGTCATTCGTCATTCCATGCGCACTTACGATTTCGCCACCATCGGATTCCGACCTTTTGCCGAGACGCAGGAGTTCGTGACGATGGGCGTGGTGGCGCTGGACACCGCCGCGCGGCAGTTTGACTTCGTCCTGCAGGATGCCCGGAAGACGGGTCGTGTGCTGGCGATGTTTCCCAAGGCGGGAAAAACACTTTATCGCGAAGCACGGGCGACGCTGGAGACGGAGTTGGAAAGCATCCGCAAGGCAGTGAATGAACAGGGAGAAGGCGGCAACGTTCCGCTTTTCCCTGTATTCCGTGAAAAAGAGAGCGGACTCTTCGCCGCGATCACCAGCCCGCGCGAGGGGGTTTTCTGTTATCCTGTCAAAGGCCGGAGAATGGCGGCTGATATGGAAGATGTGCTAACGGCGCTGAAAGCACGATTCATCGATCAGGACGGGCTTACGGCGCAGCAAGCCGTCGAGCAGGCGATGGCGAGAGCGCTGCGCAAGGTTCTCAGCGATGCGAAGATTCTTCCCGCCTACAAGCGTGACGTGAAGATCGGCCCGGAAGAATTCCAAGTGACCTTCGCCTTCGCCCATCTCAAGGGGGACCACATGGCGGATCGTGCCTTGCGACCGCTGAATTTCGATCTAGCGACTTCGACCGATATCTACAATCACGGCGACGAATGGATTAACAAAATGCGACGGTTGCGGCTGCTTGGTTATCGCCCGGATCGTTGCCTGATCGCTGCCCGCGAACCGAGCGACGAAACCGGACACCGTGGAGAAGCTTTCCGCCAGATCCGTGATGAGCTAATGAACGATGGCTTCGTATGGACCGGGGAGCACGAAACGGGAAAGGTGATCGAGTTTGCACGTTTGCCGGAAGGTCCTGTGCTGAAGCTGGCGTGAGCCGAGCATCGATTGGATTGAGGATGGGGAGAGAAGAGGGAGATTCTAATGGGGGGAATAGCGGCGGGCTTGGGCCTGGATGGCGGACATGGGGATGCCGAAGTGGGCGGCGATGGCTTGGACGCGCTTGCGCAGGGAGCCGTGGGAGTCGGAGGATGAGTCCGGCTCGGTGAGAACCCAGCCGAGAAAGGCATCCAGCCGGTAGCCGGCGGCCATGGCATAACGGGCACCTGCGATATCGGCCCTCAGTTCCTTGGCCGGGGTGGTGGCCGAGGCGTCTCCCAGGTCCTCGACGAGGTGGGCGTATTCATGGCCGAAGAGAAACGCCCAGGTATTGGGAGGGACCTGGTGGGCGGCGGCCGGATGGACGAAGATGGCGCAGTTTCCCAATCCGCCACCGATGCTGACCAAGGGACCTGGATTTTTTCCGGGTGAGAGGTGCCAGCCGATTTTCCGCCCGCTGGCCTTCGCCACCTCGCCCGCGACCGCCCGGAGTTCGGAAAAATCCGCTGGGGGCCGATAGCGTGGATCCGGTCGGCCACCTGGCAGCGGGCGGGTGTGGGAGACGTCCGCATTCACAACCCGTCCGGACATGCCCCGTGCGGACGACGGGTGGGATACGGTCGAACCCGGCCTGGCCTGCCCGCTGCAGGAGGTGCTGACCGCGAGCGTGATGGCGGCAAGCGCCGGCAGGAGGGGGAGGGGATATGGGTGATGGCGCATTCTAGGCCCACACAGGAACCCGGGATCGGTCCGTGAGCAAGGGAACGTTGCTGCGGATTTGTGGAGATGGCTTCGCCAGAGTGCCGAGTGATCAGTTAGCAGTGATCAGAGAAGAATTTGAACCGCCAAGTTTTGAAGGGCGCCAAGGAGATGAATTTGAAGTCATGTTTCCCAACTTGCCTTGCTTGGCGTCTTGATGGTGAAAAAATCGACCTCTTCATTCGCCAGATTCGCACCATTCGCGGTTGAAAAACTCTTCCTCTTTCCATCAACCATCCACTCTCAACCATCAACCTCCTTCTCTCGGCGACTTGGCGGTGAACCCATTTTTCGTGAGTATGGAGAGGAGCCGCCGGCGGGAGAAGGTGAAATGCGGCGGTCATAGACGCGCCGCTACAGAGGGGGACCGCTCACTGGCTCCATCCGGTGGCGATGAGTCTTGAGATGCTGGCCACGGGAGTGCCTCCGGGGCCGATGGGTTTCCATGTCATTTCTAGCGTCACCGGGCTCCTCAGGTTGTCGGTTAGCGGGGTGAGTAATGCGGCCACCGCCTCGTCTGCTGCGGCGATAATCGGTTCCGGATCATCGCGGTGTTCGATTCGAAACTGGCTGGTGCCTTCGGGCAGTCCGGCGATTTTTAGTTCGTCTGGGATTTTTGAAACGAACGCCCGCAGCGTCTGGGTAGTGGCTGGCTTGCTCTCCACGAAATCGATCCAGTCCATCGTGCCATAGGCACTCAGGCTTTCCCAATCGACGGCGAAACGATGGCCGTCCCAGACGACTGCGGCGGGATAACGTGGGCCGGAAAAGGGCTCAACCTCGAACAAGACCATCTGGGTTCCGTCGAAACTGGCCGAGCGACCGGGTGAGACGCGGCCGAGCGTGGGGAATGGATGCCTGCGGAAATCATAATAGTTTTCCATCATCGGCCGGACGCGCGAGCTGTCGCGAACCAACACGGCTTTGGCGGCGATATCGGGAGCTTCGAAAAATGCCTCAAGCGCGGCCAGTGCGGCCGATTCCATGGGCGAGGGCGGAAGGTCGAGCCGGGTGACGATCTCGGGCTTTGCCTTGGGCTTTCGGTGGATCAGGCCTTCGCTGATCATGACGACCAACGCGATCATGAGTGCTGCGAGGAGCAGGATCGTGATGATGATGTTTTCCAACCGAAATACCCGAGGAGCTGCCTCCGGGCTATTGGATCGGTCCTGTGGCTGACTCATGTCTCAGCGGCGGCGGCGCCCGATTGCGAAGAGCATGCCGAAGGAGCCAAGCAGAAGCGACGAGGGCTCAGGAACGAGGTCCCAGCCGATCGCATCGAAGGCGATCAGATCGTTCGGTCCTGCGGCGAGCGTTTCGCCGGTGCCGGCGGTCGGATCCATTATTCCCAATCCGAGATTGTCCTTCCAGTGGCTGGCTTGGCGGCCGTCACCAAAGGTCAGACCGGTCGAAAAAGCGGCGATCGATGTCGCGCCGTTATCGAGTGAGAAGTATTTGTTCGTGTTGCTGGCTGTCCAATCGATCACGCCGCTTGTCGTGCTAGCGGCCGAGTAGCGGAAGAGATCCAACGAGGAGACGTAGGTAAACTGGTCGTCCGAGAACGGTCCGTTGGTCGGCGGTGAGTTGCCATCGAGAATGTCAACACCGCTGATGAATCCGAGAGCGTGGCCGATTTCATGAATCGCGATCCCCACAAAGTCGTAAGAGCCTGCGGTGACGCCGTTGCTGCTGTCGTAATCCCAGGAAAAGGAGTTGGCGAAGATAATGCTCGCGTCGCTCATGGTAGGGGAAAATGTGTATCCCAGCGCCTTCGCATTGGCCGTGGTGATCCGGATGGTGGAATTGTTGGCGTCTCCGTCGTTGTCGAGGTAGGCGGTCGCCGAGCCCGCGCCGTTGGGATTGTTCGACGTGCGGTTCAGCAACATTCCGAAGGTGGAATTGACGGTGAGGGAGGACAATGCGGCTGTGTCCGTCGCCGAGCTGGCGTCAGCGCTGAGCGCATCCTTGAAATCGGTGTAGGAGAGGGTTCCTTGGGTCGAACCGGTGGAAGCAAGGATGCCAGCCCCGAGCGCGTCGGTTCCCACATCCATCTTGATAGTCACGTTGTCGGCGAATTGCGACGACCAGAAGGCGCCTGCTGCGTTAAATGCGGCGATGTCCTGCGCCGTGCTGGTAGGAGTGAACGTGAAATCGAAGTTCAGCGCGGAGGCGTTGGTGCTCAAGGCTGCGATCATTGCGGTAGTCAGTGTTGTTATGACAACATTCCTGTAACTGCCTCCAAGCGTAGAAAATAGGGCCTTCATTCAACCGAAAACTCTAATATTTCGGTTGGTGGGTCAAAGTAATTCTCCTCGGATTTCTTAAATATCAGCCCAGCAGGAACTTAGACGCCTGTTCGACATCCTTGTCACCCCGGCCTGATAGGTTTGCGATGAGGATGTAATCCTTCGGCAGGCTCGGCGCGATCTTCGAGACGTAGGCCATCGCGTGCGCGCTTTCGAGAGCAGGGATGATGCCCTCGCTGTGAGCGAGTTCCTTGAAAGCGGCAAGTGCCTCGTTGTCAGTCGCGTAGGTGTATTCGACGCGGCCGATATCCTTGAGATATGCGTGCTCAGGTCCGATAGCGGCGTAGTCGAGGCCAGCGGAAACGGAGTGGGTGAGTTCGATCTGACCGTCGGCGTTCGCGAGCAACCACGTTTTGGTGCCTTGGAGCACGCCGAGTTTTCCGCCTTGGAAACGTGCGGCATGGCGCTCGGGAATAATGCCATCGCCACCGGCTTCCACGCCGACCATGCGGACGTTTTCATCATTGAGAAACGGATGGAAAAGACCGATCGCGTTCGAGCCCCCGCCGACGCAGGCGACCAATAAATCGGGCAAGCGTCCTTCTTTTTCCAAAATCTGCCTGCGCGCTTCGACTCCGATCACGCGATGGAAATCGCGGACGATCATGGGAAAGGGATGGGAACCCAGCGCGGAGCCGAGAATGTAATGCGTGTGATCCACCGTGGCGACCCAATCGCGCATGGCTTCGTTCACCGCCTCCTTCAGAGTGGCCTGGCCCGCCGTGACGGCGCGGACCTCCGCGCCCATCAACCTCATGCGGGCGACGTTGAGGGCTTGCCGCTCCATGTCCACCGCTCCCATATAAACGACGCATTCCATGCCGAAACGGGCGCAGACAGTGGCGGTGGCCACGCCATGCTGGCCGGCTCCGGTTTCCGCGATGATGCGTTTTTTGCCGAGACGTTTCGCGAGCAGGATTTGGCCGATGGCGTTGTTGATCTTATGGGCTCCGGTGTGGAGCAGGTCCTCGCGCTTGAGGTAAATTTTCGCGCCCCCGAGCAATTCCGTCCAGCGCTCCGCGAAATAGAGCGGGGTCGGGCGGCCGACGTAATTGGTGAGCAAATCATCGAGCTCGGCTTGGAATGCCGGGTCCGCCTTTGCGGAAGCGTACGCGGTCGCAAGCTCCTGAAGAGGAGCCATCAGTGTCTCAGGGACAAACATACCGCCGAATTGGCCGAAGTGGCCGGTGGCATCAGGAGTAACGGGAAGAGCGGAGGTTTCGGTAGCCATGGACGGGGAGGAGTGTCTTGTGGGACGGGGCGATATTCAAGGGGAGAATGCGCGCCAGCCACACGCAGCTTTGAACATCGAACGTCGAACGTCCAATATTGAACGTTGAAATAAAGAGAAGTGAAGAGGAAGAGTTTCGCTCTCCCCCCGCATTTGGCTGGCGCTCCTGGATAGCACGATGTCCAGACAGGAATGTCTGGGCTACGCCTGAAGAACGGCGCGACGCCTGAAAATGAAAAATTAGAGAAATTATTTTCCGCGCACGGTCTGAAATCGGCCCGGTTGATTTGCAACGAGTCGGAGTATGGTTTCGTGCAAAATGCGCTTGTTGAGCGTGGCTTGGGAGGGTTCCAGCTGATGCAGGTAGGTGGATTTTTTGCTTTTAGTAGTTCATACTGGTACGAGATACGCCGTACATGGTGCATCCTCTGTTAATATATTTCACGGCCTATGGTGAGGAAATGAGATCTCACCCGGTCCTTAATCTTTAAAAATTCATGAATATACTTGGGACACATATCACGAACGATGATTCGCGGACCGGATTTCTTCGATGGCAGCAGATGAAAATAAAAGCGCGGGCGATCCTCCGTCTCGTGATGATATCGGGCGGAGCTCTCATCGGTTCAGCAGCCAATCCTGCAAGCGGGGCACCGCTGAGAGCGCATCCGGAGAACCCCTATATCCTTGAATTCAGAGGGCAACCCACCGTGCTTCGAACCTACGGTGAGCATTATAGTTCCGTCCTGAATACAGCATTCGACTACGTGCCTTATCTTGATGTCCTCCAGCGTGACGGCATGAATCTGACCCGCGCTTTCTTGGTCGGCTTCCGCCTCAACAAGGCTGATCCGCCGCAGAACAATTCCCCACTCTCTCCCGCACCGGCGGAGTTCCTGCAACCTTGGCCGCGAACGACTGCTAAGGGATTTGCCTTGGATGGCCTGGGCAAGTGGGATCTTTCGGTATGGAACCCAGCTTATTTCGACCGCCTCAACGGATTCGCGCAAGCATGCAGTGACCGAGGAATCGTAGCGCAATTGAGTCTCTTTTGCCTTTTTTATACTGATAATCAATGGAAGAGCAGCCCATTCAATCCGGCCAATAATGTCCAAGGTTATGGACCGGCAAACCGCTACGATGCCATGCGGTTGGTGAATGCAAACCTGCTGGCCGTGCAGGAGGCGGTGGTGCGGCGGATCGTCACCGAGGTGAACCGGTTTGATAACATTTACTTCGAAGTGGAAAACGAACCTTATTGGAACGAGCCGAATGTGAAGGATGATCAGGAAGTCGCATTCCACAATCGGATGCTCGATGTGATCCGGGCGACCGAGGCCGGGCTGCCTAACCGTCATCTTGTTGCCCACGATTTTCCGCAACAATCGGGGGCGCTTTCGTCGGGCTTCGACATGATCAATGAACACTATCCCATGGCCGTCGTCGGTTCCACGATCGCCGGAGCGGATGCCTTGTTGCGTGATCAATATTCCCGTGGCCGGATTCTTGCGTTGGATGAAACCGACACGACATCTCCCGTTCAGAGCCGCTTGGAATGCTGGATGTTCATTCTTGGAGGTGGCGGAATTTATAACGGCCTCGATGTTCCGAGTTTCGTTTACACGGCTGCCGATGAAACCGGTGACAACGAATTCGGGAAGTCGAGCCGCAAGGCGATCCGGGATCTCGGCACCTACATATCGACGCTGCATCTCGTAGCCCTCCGCCGTAATCTTTCGTGGATCACCGCTGGAATTCCTGCGGGTGCGAAGTTGCAGGCGATGGCAAGTCCGGGAGAGCAATACGTCGCCTATCTGTATCACGGAAGCGGTGGTGGAAATTTCCAATTGTCCTACAATCCGATCGACACTTCCAACCACACCGCTGCGCTGTCGGTGACACTTGCGCAGGGAAGATGGCGGGCGGTCTGGACCCGTCCTTCCGATCTGACGGTATTGAAAACCGAGGAGTTCACTCATTCCGGAGGAACCTACAAACTCGCACCGGTGGTCTATCAGGAAGATGTCGCCCTGCGTATCGACAAGGTTGCGGAACCTCCCGCCGACTCTTCGAGTTTGTTCAACGGTAGTTTCGAATCGGGCTTCTTCGGATGGTCGATTGGAGGAAACCAACTGATCCAGTCTGTCACGCCCTATGCGGCGACCCATGGCTCGCAGCTGGTGGTTTTCAATAGCCAACAAACCGCGCCTAACGGGGTGTTGTCACAAATCTTTGCGACGGACCCGGGCCAAACCTATAGACTGACGTTCGATATGGGGATTCTGAGTTTCATTACGGGTGAACAACGTTTGCAGGTGGAAGTGGATGGGGACTCCGTGCTTTCGTCACAAATTTTCGCGATCAGTGGAACCGGTGATGGAACCGTCGGCTGGCTGCCGAAAAACGTCACTTTCACTGCGGACAGTGAGTCCACCTCGCTGACTTTCCGTGACACCTCTCAAACGACTTCACAACTCGACCTCTTGCTCGACCACGCCAGCATTGTTCCCCTGAGCAAGGTGCTGACCGTCGTTCCCAACCTTTCGCAGGCGGAAGGGGTCACCAAGCTCAATATGACCGCTCCCGAACCCGGTTTGTATGAGTTGCAGCGGTCCCGCGACCTTGCGACCTGGGAATTTGTGGATCAGATTGAAATGCCCGAACCGAGTGCGCTCGAACTCAGCGATTACATCCCTTCAGAAAGCGCGATGTTCTATCGGATTGTGCTGCGCCGGTCACAGTAGTGTCCGACAATTTTTTTACGGGAGCTTCCAGGGGCCACGGAATTTCTCGTATTCGGCTTTGGGAAGAAGGACATAGAGCGGGTGCTTGGAAGGGTCCATTTGCGAAATCACCCAGCGGAGTTTGGTTTCCTCCATCGTGGTGCAGCCAGCGGTGGACCGCGATCCGTCACCGCGCCAGATGTGGAAAAATATCGATGAGCCGGCACCGGGGATGGCTTTGGGAGGAGCGTTGTGGGCGATGAAAAGTTTGATCGCATGCGCAGGATCGTTTTGCTTCATCTGCTGCTTTTTTTCCCAAGCTGTGGCGGGATCGTGATCGAGGACGACGTTTTTGTTATAACTCGGTGAGCTCGGGTCTTCGACCCATAGATCGCGGGGAGTGACCTGATGATAATACTGCTGCGGATTCCTTTTGATGGCCGCATCATTTCCCCATGCGCCGCCAATGGCGAATACTCCGGCCGGGGAACGTTGGTCGCCCTCTTTTTTGGTAGTGGCACCCGAGGGAACAGGGTGGAGACCGAGACCCCATACGAGGCCACTCTTGCCTAACCGGGCCTTCCAAGGGGGCGAGACGACTTTCCATTCGCTGCCATTTTTCTGGTAGAGGCAGAGTGTGACCGTGGAGGAATTCCAATCATCGGCGATGCCTAACACGCACTGGGTGGAGTTTGCCGGCAGCTCGAATGCCGAGACGGGGAGGATCGCCAAAACGGCGGCGGCGATCCAGGTGAGGCGGGAAAAAATCATGATTTTGAATTACGCGCGTTCGGCTCGTGAGGCAAACCTTCACTTCAGGATTTCTTGATGCTCGTCAGCGTGGCGCGAACATCACCGATGAAAGCGGCGGCGCGGAATTCGATCGGGATGCGGTCGGCATCGTCACTGAGCCACAGGGTGGCATCTTGTTTGAGCTTTTTGTAAGGTTGTAGCTCGAGGGTGTCCCTATTGATTTTCCGCATTCCGACAGTCATTCGAATGGCATCGCGACCGTTGTGGATCTCGCGGCCTTGGACCGTGACCCGGAGAAGATAGGGAGTCTTGAAGGGGCAAACCACGAGGTTGATATGGTCCCCTGTATCGAGTTTCTGACTCCGGACATACAGCATCGTGGAGAAGATATCAAAGACGGGAGCGAACTTGAAAATCTTGTCCGATGTTTTGGTGGCACCGCTCTTCAGGTTCTTGGTGGTCTCGCTGCTTTCCACGCGATCTGGAAAAAAAGTCGCTGACGTGGTGGTGTTTTCCTTGGCATCAATCTCGGCCGAATGAAAGAGCCGGGGGCGGAAGGTCACGGGATCGAGCTCGGACCAGAAGTTGCTTTTATAGGGAAAAAGCAGGGCGGCGGCACCCAAGCTGGAGGCGGAGGAACGGACGACATAAGCGTCTGGTTTCTTGGCATCCGCCGGTGCGAATTCGATCCGCAGGGTGCCGGAATTGATCGCTCCGTTCCAACTGAGTTGCAGATCCAGAACGGAGGGAGCCAGCTTCGGGTGAGATCCGAGTGCCGGAGCGCTGAGTTCGCTTTTCCAAGCGGGATCAGCCACTGCTTGGGGAAGCATCGACAGAATGGGGAGGGAAAGCAGCATGCACCATTTCATGATGTTGCCTGAGACGGCCCTCGCTGCCGCCCTATTCATGAGAAATGGGATAAACCGGCTCGGCGCGAGGTGGAAGCACGCCGGAACCATCATCGAGACTGTTTTCGAGGCTGGTATCCTGGCGCTCCTCAGTGGTCGGCATCGGGCGGAACGACTCCGAATGGGTGTCCACGCGGAATTCCAGCTTCATGAGATCGCGATTGGTTTCGGCCATTTGATCGACGAGGTTGAGGTTCTCGGTCCTGAGGTTTTTGACCTCGGCCAGAAGCGCCTCAAAGAATTCCTTTTGCGGGCCGGAAACAGCGGCGGGGGTAGCCGGTTTCGCCGGGGGCTGGTTGGTGGCGAGGGTGCTGGCAGTGGCGGGTTTTGTTTCAGGCTGAGTCAACAGCGGTGCCGGTGTCGCTGAAACAGGGATGTTCAGATTCGCTACTTCGACAAATTGGCGGACAGACCACCAATGGCTGGCGCCGGCACCTGACATGGCGGCGAGCGCAACGCCGCAGATCATTGGAATTGTGGAGGTTTTCATCGCTTGCGAGTGGTTGCTGGTGCGAGTGTTGCTTTGGGCTCGGGAGTTGATTCCGGCTTTGGCAGGGAAACAAGGAGTTGTTGGAGGCTGTCGATGGCGGTGCCGAGTTGTTTGGAGTCTTCGTCCAACTGCTGGATCGAGTTTGATAGAATGGCTCCCACGGTGGCGGCTTGCTGATAGCCGAGCGGGGCTTCGTAGCCGGGTTCTGAAATACTGAATACCTTGGCCCCATCGGATTCGGGGACCAGCAAATGCGGACGGATCGTCAGTGTCACTTCCGTGCCCGGTGCCAGCTCGACCTTGCGGGTGAACGGAGGTGCGTTTTCGGAAGCTTCCAAACGCCAACCGGCGGGCGGTTGTGCCAGCGGCTTCGCGGGAAAAGGGGCGAGGAGTTTGACTTGCTTTGGATCGATCAGACCTTTGCCCGTCTGTAGTTTTTCGATGCGGACAGCAACGCCCTGTTGAGGTTTCGGGGCCGCTTCTTCGACAGGGATATCAGCCGGTTCCTCGGGCTTCGCGGATGGACTTGGGACGAGCTTGGCTTCCTCCGGAGGTTTTCCCGTGACGAGGACCGGCTCGGATGCCTGCGGTTTGTTCTCAGCGGCTGGCGCTGGCTGAACTCCTTCTTTGGCGGCTGGCGCGGGAGGCACGCCGACAGGATCAAGCGTGACCGTGACTTCGTTAGGTTTGCTCTTGTCCCGGCTGTTGAACTGGTGGATGGCTTCCTGAACAGGATCCGCCTGTGGTTGCTCGCCGGAGGTTTGCGCGTTTGCAAAAAAGGAGCCCAATGCCGTGATGGCGGCGATGGTGAGGCGTGTTTTCATTTTCCTGAAGGTTGGATTTTGATCGACTCGGAAGTGTTCAGACCGGCAGGGCGGGGGGCGTCCGCAGCATCCTGTTGATTGACTGGGAGCGTGGGGCTGTCGGCGCGGAGTTCTCCGTTAGGAATCGAATGCTCGATCAAACGGTTCCATGAATCGAGCAGCTCGATACCTTCAGCGCGGAGTATCTGGGATTTTTCCTGGTAGTTTCCAAGCCGGACGAGGAGCGCCCGGGCTTCAGCGACTTCTCCAGGCGTCCAGCGGAGGTTTCTGCTTTGGTAGAGAACGGGGACGTCGATATCGATCCGGGCGAGATGGCCGCCGGGTGCTTCCGCCGTCAGGATGTGCTGGATGCGGAGATTGGTTTCCTCGAAGATTTTTCCAGACTGAGGAGGGGATAATGCCTGGCGCGGAGATGCGGCAATAACGTCCTTTTCACCGGGAAGCCGATCGCCGCTGGGCATCAGGCTGGCGTGGGTCTGTGGGGTCGCGACGGGGCTGATTTTTGCCGGAGTCTTACTTTCCAACCGTGAGATTTCGCTGACGCCTGGCGATGTGACAATGACCGGCTTGGTGATGTACATCATGCAGAAAACGGCAGCGAGGGCAGTGCTCGCGCAAAGCAGCCACGGATAAATTTGTTGGCTGGGTGATGTGCGCCGATTTGCGGATGAATAGATTCCTTGGCCGGCGACCAGAGGGGGTGGCGCTGACCCATCGCCTGATTCGGGAGAATTGGAAACGAGTGCGGGAAGAGGGTTCATGGTTTCGACGGGGTTTTTTCCGAAGGGAGGATGCTTGCTTGTGTCGGCTCGGCGGCGACGGCGTAGCTCACGATGGTTTGATCCGATACTCCAGGAAAAGTGGTGATCGTCAATGATTCACGGGAGAGCCGCAAATGCCTGAGCGTGCCGCCAGCGTTGCTCATCGCTTGTAACCCCGGAATCACTTCCAGGGCGCCTGCTCCACGGCGTTGGCGGCCGATGCCGTCGGAGCGGTAGATTTCAAAAGTGGTGTGCGATTCTTCGTCACCTTCAGCGGACACCCGGATTTGAACGCCATCGGTGAAGACCCGCAACGCGATCGGTTTCATCGGGATGGGAGTGACCTGTTGTCCGACGAGCTTGAAATGGGATTGCAATAGGAAATCGCCCACATGCTTGAACTCGGAGGCAAAGGCCGAGGATGCGAGTATAAGATAAGTGACGATAGTCGAAAATCGGATCATTCGCCCACATCCCAAAGGGAGTCCTTGCTGCTGCCGGATGGGTCGTAAGTGACACCGGATCCGGCATTGATGACAGGGGGGGAAACGTTGATGATGATCGCCAATGATGTGCCGGTCAGTGACTTGACGGTGGGCATCTGGGCTGGGCTGTTCGGCATATAGGGAAGCAGCAGTGCGGACGTGATCGTGGCGACTGAGACGGTTGGATTATCCGCCAGGTACATTCTTTGCGCGGAATACACGCTGCGCAGGATTTCCGACGCTTCACGTCCGAGTTTCCATTCGTCTGTCTTTCTGGAAACGAACAACCCGGTGGAGATCAGGGATAGTAAAACCAACAGGACAATGGACATCTCCAGAAGCGTGAACGCTTTTGGATGGATGTTCGGGTGGCGCGAGGGTTTCATTGCAAGAATCATTTAACTTATTCTGAAGTTTTTGACTAGCTGGAAATCAAGATTCCTCAGTTTTTGAGGAGTTTGATGGCTTCCATGAAATTTTTCATGAAATTCGGGTCTTCAGCAAAGCCTTTGAGATACAGCAGGATATAAAAGGCTGAGATTGTCATCAGAACCACCGAAATCAGCCACCAGGTGAGTGACTTGTCTTTCGGAGCGATGAAAGGAACGTACCATGCATCACAATCCACAATTTGGGTGGTATACATTTGGCCGTTTTCCTTCAACTGCGCGATGAGCATGTCCGCAGCCCTTGAGTCCTTTGCCACAAACAGGTGCTTGTATCGTTTGCCCGGTACCTCGGGGGTTTCCACGGCCTGGATACCCTTCGGAAGTGATTCCGGAATCCTCAGCGTGTGAATATGCGTTTCATAAACATATTTCTCACGCAGCCAACGATCGAAACGTGTGAGTTGCATGGTATGAGATTCGTTTGGGAATCGATGATCATCCTCCGGCTTGCATCATCTTTGGACCCATCAGGAAGATCGGCAGGAAGGTGCCCACGAAAACGGCGGCGATCAAAGCCACGGCGATGAGCAGAACCACGAAGCTGATGGCAGCCGCGAACGAGTTCATGTGATTCTGGGTATCCTCCTCGTACATTTCAGAAAGCATGTCGAGCTGGGCATCCAGAGAGGCGGATTTCTCACCGATCGATAACATGTGGGTCACCTGCGCGTCCACCGAGGTGTATTTGGCGAACGCCGTCGAGAGCGGGACACCGGAGTGTTCATATTTGTCCGCAGCCGTTCTCAGCTCATTGTAAAACGGAGTATTACGAACGCTGTTCGCCGAGACGCGGATGGATTTTGCCAGGTTGATCCCGTTGGAATGCAGCAGTTTGATCGTGGAAATGAAGGTCATCTGGCGCATGCTCATCACTAGGAGGCGGAGCAACCGCCATTTGGACATCACGAATCCCAGGATGAGGTTGCGAACATGGGGTGAGCGGGCGATGACGATCGCAGTGCCGACGATGCTGGCCACGAATACGGGCCAGACGGCTTGGGTGAAATGGCTCACCTGGAAGGAGATCGCGGTCATGCCATCCGGTTTCGCACCCACGCCCTTGAGCATTTCCTCGACCTGGGGAACGATCTTCACCTGAGAGGTGATGAAGGCACCGATCAGGACGCTGATGATCACGCCGGGAGTGACGGTGGCTTTCTTGATCTGCTTTTGGAAAAACAACTCGCTCTTCAAACGGGCGGCAAGGGATTGGAATGCCTGGTGCAACTGTCCGGCGTCCGAACCGGCTTGGATAAGCCCGATCACCGTTTCGCTGAAACGGCCGGTGCGGCGGAACGCTTCATGGACGTTGATGCCGGTATTGATGTCCTCGCGGATGTGCATGAGGGCATCCACCATGTTTTTGTTCGGCAGACCGTGCCCATAATATTTCATCGCGTCCGCAGTGTTGATCTGCGCGCGTAGCAGGGAACCGAGGCCGCGGAACAAATCCACGAGCTCTTTCTTGCTGAACTCGCGCACCTTCTTGGGCTTGTTCAGCGCTGCGAGCAGTCCTTTTCCCTCGGCAGGAGGCTGGCCGGCTTTTGTGGCGGTGGTGGCGGTGCTCATTCGGTGTAAGTCATGTCGATGACCTTGCTGACGGCAGCGAGGTCGGTTTTTCCTTCGCGGAGAAGTCTCAGGCCGCTGCGGCGGAGGCTGGGCAGCACTCCTTCTTCGGCTACCTTCATTTCCAAATCATAGGGGCTCATCTCACCCTTCGAGAGCATGTCGGATATTTTCGGGGTGATCGGAATGATCTCCAAAATAGCAGTCCGGCCGCTATAGCCCGTGTTCCGGCATTCCTGGCAGCCGCCGTTTTTGGCGTAGAAAACAGGACTGTGCGCCCATGTATCATCAAGGCTGAAGGTTTTTCTATCAATTTCCTCAATGCCGGGAGCAGGCTCCTTGCAATAGGCGCATAATAGCTTCACCAACCGCTGGGCACACGCTGCCTTGAGCGTCTGGGCAATTTTCCATCGTTCCAAACCAAGTTGTTCGAAACGCTCGATGATCTGTGAGGCACGCGCCGTGTGGATCGTCGTCAGAACCTTGTGCCCCGTGACGGCGGCTTCGATGGCGAGTTCCGCGGATTCAATGTCCCGGACCTCACCCATCAGAATGATATCCGGGTCGGATCGCATGAAGGAGGCGATCATCGGCTTGAATTCCTTGGGGCTTTTCAAGTCACAGTGGGTGATGCCGGGAACCTCGTCTTCCACCGGGTTTTCCAGTGTCAGGATGTTGACTTCCGGGCGATTCAGCTCGCGCAAAATGGCGTTGAGCGTCGTCGATTTTCCGGAACCCGTAGGGCCGGACATGACGATGATTCCCGCAGGAATTTTCATCACCTTGCTGAGGGCGAACATCGTCTCGTCATCGAAGGCGAGCGTGCCTTTTCCAAGAGTCACATTGATGTTGCTCTTGTCCAACAGACGCATGGTGATGTGATAACCGCGGTAGGTACGGTGCCTCTCGTAGCGAATATCGATCGGACGATGGAAATAGGAGATCGTGAAACGTCCGGAAATACCTGGCGTGGTGTTCCGGATTTCAGTCGGAAGCTTCATCAGGTTCAGTAGGAACGCATCGAGGCGGTCCTTCAATTTCATCGGAATCTCCACCTTGTCGCCAAGGTCTCCATCGGTCCGGAAGGCATAGTAAAACGTTTCCTTCTCCACCTTGAAGTGGACGTCCGATGTGCGTGTCCTCACGGCATCCGCCATGATGGTGGCGATCAATTGCGCCATGGGCTCGGTATAGTCCGTGGTGACGTCGAAGTCGTGGATCCCATCATCCATGTCCTCCACGTCGATGGCTTCAAGGTCCGAGCGGCTGGGGCCGTTGTTCGTGGCGACGGATTCGATGGCGCGGCTGATTTCCGTAGCCAGCGTGACAATCTTGACGAGTTCGAAGTTAGGAAATCGGGGAGCGAGATATTCCTCCGCCAGCGGACTCCATGGATTGGCGATCGCGACGATCAGCTTGTCGGGTCCGGACATGCAGAGCGGAGCGAAAAAGCCACGCGTCATCACGGTGGAGTCGCACATGGCATGGAGCGTGCCCTCACAGAATTCCGCAACTTTCGGGAAAAACGGCAGCCCATTGATCTTGGCGACCGCTGCCATGAAGCTGTAGCGGGTGACCCGGTTGGGAACCTGATCCTGGGCGAGTTCAGCGTAGCTGGGGTCGTGTCCGGCCAGCTCGCCCATGATCTTGCGGCTGATCAGATCGTTGAATGAGATGCCATCAAACTCGATCATAGCTCGAAGTGTTTGCGGGTGAGGAAAGTCCAGCTCTCATAATCGAGGCGGGCGGTCGTGACGAACGGACGGATTCCGAAACGTTTGAAAACGCTGCTGCGGATTTCATCAGCCAGAATTGCGGCGGCGATCGGGTTGGCTGATGCCGTGCCGATGGCATCGGTATCTTCTGCGAAAATCACAGGGGATAGCAGAGCCCTGGCAATCAGGTGAATTTGATCGAAGGAATCATAGAATGCGGATGGAGCGATCAATTTTCCCCCAAATGGAATCAAGGGTGCGTATGGCGTTTGGGTCTGCGCGACCTTGTCTCCGAGTTCAAGAATGGCGCGACCGATGTGTTCCTCTCCATGGCCCTGGATACGAGCAAGCACTTCCAACAGATCCGCAGGTTTCCCGACGGCGTGGCATTCACGGGCGTTTGAGATTCCCTGCGAAATCTCCGCAGGTGTTGCCGCGCGGCATTCATGCAAAGCCCCGGCCGTCCTTTGCAGGCACTCTTCGGCGAAATCCCAGATATCGGCATGTTTCGCTCCCGGGGGGGACTCGCGAATGGCATGGAATGGTGAGGTGGATTGCATGTGAGGGGAACGGGGCGAGTCGGCAGCAGCTCAGTGCTTTGAAGCCCTGCTGAAGTTTGGCTGCGACCGAGGAGCGGATACTGGGGCCTCGCGGGGCTCGAGTTCCTCGGCACGGGGGTAATAAGGTGCCTGGGTGGGTTGCAGGTCGCGAATGGTCCGGCGGATGTTAGGTTCGTGGGCAGGGCCGGGATTGTCCTCGTCGATCCAGTCGTGATCGCAGCCGAGCGCGGTGGAACTGCGGACTTGGCTGGCGGCACTACGGCTTTCGCCATTGTTTGTCGGATCGTAGGATTTCGGAGTGACGATGAAGACAAGGCTGGTCTGCTCCTTGGTGGCTTCCTTGCTCTTGAAGAAGAAGTTGAGAACCGGAACGTCTCCAAGCACGGGAATTTTTGTTTTGGCCCCGATTTGGGATTCTCCATAAAATCCACCGACGACCAGCGAGTATCCGTTGGGAACGCGTGCGAGCGACTCGACCATCGACTCCGTCACACGGGGATATTTGTTACCGGTGAGACTGGTGATTTGTTCGACGATCTGGGCCGAGCGCGGGCGCAATTTCATGCGGACGGTGCCATCGGGAAGGAGGGTGGGTGTGACCACCATCGAGATGCCGATTTCACGGTGTTTGTCCGGATCCGTGTCGATGGATTTGTCCGCGGTATCAATTTTATAGCGGACTTCCTCGGTGATGGTCGGCGGGCCTGTCGAGCTGGCGGTGGTGGTGGAGGTGACGATCGGAATCCGGTCGATGATGGAAATCGTCGCCTGCTCGTTATCCTCGGTAATGAGAGTCGGATTGGATACCTGGCTGGCGAGACCTCCGTCGTTCAGTGCGTGGAGCACTCCCGAAATCTGCAAAGGGCTGAGAACGAGGTTGGTGCCTTCACCGCCCACGATGCTGGACGCTGCGGAGGAGGGCAGGCCGAAGATGGAGTTGAGATCTCTCGATAGATTCAGTGCAGTGCCTTCCCTGCCAAGCGAGTTGCCCCAGTTGATGCCTGTGTGCTGCCCGGCGTTGCTGTTCACGCGGAGAATCTTTGTTTCAACAATGATCTGCCCCTTTGGCTTGTCGATGCCGTGAAGCAGGTCCTGCGCTTGTTGGATGCGGTGGGCCGAATCGATGATGATGATGGTGTTGGTTTTCGGCTCGAAATTCACAATTCCGGTGCCCGGGCTGAGCATGGGTTTGATCAGCTCCTTGATCTGCTCCATGTCGGTGGGGCGGAGGTAGCGGAGCTGATAGTGGAACTCGACGCTCGGCAATTGGGCGAGCTGGGCCTGGGTCAGCGCATAGATGGTGTTGCCCTTGGTGTGGAGGGAGAGACCGTACATGAATGCGAGCTCTTCCATTTGTTGCAATGGATTCCCGTCATTGAGGTGGCCCGTCACGAGATAATCCTGCCCGGCGATTTTGGCATTATGGAAATATTGCTTGCCCGCAGACTTGGCGAGGAACTGGAAAATGTCATTCAGGGCGGCGTCCTTGATGATGTAGCCTTCTTCAGACTTTTGCATTTCCTTTTTCTGCTGCTCCATAGGCCCGAAAGGGGCGGTGGGCGCGGCAGGGTTATTTCCTCCGGCAGGTGGAGCGGCCGGAGCCTCTGGTGATGGAATATCTGAGGCGGAAGGCAATCCGGGATTTTCAGAGCCCGGTGCGGTGAGGTCTGAGATCGGGGTGCTCGCCCCCGGAATATCGCCGATTTGTTCCTGACCTGCGGGGGCAACGGGTTCGATGGCAGGTGCCTCGGAAGATTGTGCGGGAAGCATGCCGGACACCAGCAGGGAGACGGATAGAGAGAGTAAATTAGCGGCTTTCATGAAAAAAAGTGACGGTTAGCGATGTTGCAGGTTCTCGACGTTTGGGTCGCTGGGTTCAAGTTCGATCGGCGCGTTAGGACGATCCGCGACCATGCCCGGCGGAGTGGATCCATGGATTCCGTGAGTCACGCCCGGGGGCAGAAGGGCCATTTTGAGGGCGGTCGTTTCACCGGTTTCGACGTTGCGGAACAGGATATGTTCGGAAGTCACTTCCACGACTTGGACCTTGATTTGTCTCCCGCGATAAGTGAGTGGAATCTGTTCGCCTTGGGCAAAGGAGCGTGTTCCCACCAGGAAGCGTTTCTGACCCGGCAGGATGGTATTTACCACTAGCAGGCGGACGATGTCCGCGAACGGGGTGGCCTGCAATTGGGGTGCGCGTTGGGAGGATTTGGCTACGGGGTTCTTGGGGGCCTGCTTGACGTTGGGATCCTGTGTTTGACCGAATGGATCGGTGGCGCGGCTGCGCATGGACAGCGAGGAGGCGAGCGAGTTCACGTAAGCATCGAGCTCGGCAGGGCCGACAAAACGGGATGGCGTGATGGAGGTGGAGGCACCCTCGTTCTTTCCTTTGGATTTTGCCGCGGGTTCCGACTTTGGAGGAGGGCTGGTGGGAGCGAGGTTGCTGGTATTAAAATTCGCTGCGGACTGCGCGAACGCAACCGAGGTCATTGTCATTCCCAAACAAATATGGATCAGTTTTCCCATGCGGTGTAGTTGACTTGGAAGTTGAGAAGTGAGGAGGTGGCGCTTGGATCGATCCGGAACTCCTGGAGTTGAAGCTGGGGCATCCGGGTTTCCAGCTCAAGGAAAGCCCGCTGCATGGTACGATAGGTGGCACGGAAGGCGATGCGGACTTGGGACGAGCCTTGGGCGGAAATGCTTCCGAAGCCGGACTTGGTGCTCGATGGATCGATGGCCGTCATGGTGATTTCCTTGCTAGGCAGGTGGTCCGTGATCTCGCGGATGTTCTTGTTCACCGTGCTTTTCGTCTCTTGCGAAAGCTGCGAGGTCCAACGTTCGATGTGTTGGCGCTGGCGGGTGACCTGGGCTTCGATTTCAAGACCTGCCAGACGGCCCTGTTCGTTGGTCTTGTAGGTCGCCAATTTGTTATCGAACGACTCGACCATTTGGGATTTCAGAAAAAAGGTGATGCCTACGATGATCGCGGCCACGATGATGGGAAGGACGACGCCGAAGAGAGCGATCGTTTGACGGTAGAGATGCATGTGGGAAAAAATTCTGGATGATCTGACAGGTAGTCGTTCTGCTTCAGGGAGCCTTGGCAACGTTGATCGACAGGGGGTCGGCGGATTCGAAACGCTGGGTGATCGTGAGGTCGAAAGTGAACGGATAGGTTTTATCGTCCGAATTATCCGCTTCTTCCGGTGGCACGGATTTGTAGCTTGCGTTCTCCTGAGTGCGGACATTCACGACCACGTTGCGGTTGCCGGTGTTCGGACTGAATGCCGCATTTCCGGTGAGCCGCGCGATTTCGGCGAAGTGTGCGGAAATGCCTTCGCGAGTGTTGATGGAATTGAGGTATTCAAGAGCCTCATCTCGGGCGAAACCGGTGATTTTCCATTCCTTGACGAAGCCGACTTTGGCTTGGCCGGAAGTGCTGTCGGGTTTGATCGTATGGGTGTAGGTTTTCACCAACATGCCACTGTTTTCAGGAAACATCCGTGACAGGGATTCCATGGCCACCCACGCCTTCGAGCGGTCTTCCAGCAGATTGTTCCAGTGATCGGCCCGTTGTCTTTCCGCATTGAGCTTGGCCAGCTTGCTTTTGGTGAACGTTGCCTGATTGGGATCGAACGCCCATTCGGGGCGGCGGATCAGGCCGATCATGCCGGAGCCAGCATATGCGACCCAAAGCACGGTGATGGCAAACAAGGCGACGCGGGCAAGGCGGGCCATCCGGAGCAGGCGCATGTCCGAACGACTTGGATAAATTTCAATGACTTCCCGAGCTGTGGGGAGGAAGTTTTGCAGCGCCCACTTTTCCTCACGGAGGATGGTGAAGGTATGGCTTTTTACAGTGGTGTTTTCTTCGCTTGCGGGAAGTGCTGCGATGGCCGGTTCCGGGCACCAGGCAGGGACTCCTTCGATCGGCAACGTGGGGATGATCTCCACCCTGTTGGTCGTGAAGGTCATCTTCAAATCCGCAGATAGAGTCATATCCACGTTGCTGCCGAGCGGAACCAGGAAGATGTCGGGATCGACGAATTCCAGCGAAGCATTGGTGGTGGCGAGCGCGTTGCGGAAGTTTGTCGGGCGGCGAAGACCGCGGTGCTGAAGGGTGCGGATGAGGCGGAGGTCCGCATGCTCATTGAAAAACGCGAGAACGGTAAGCCACGGGTATTGGAGAATCGTGACGAATGGACGGCCCGGCGTTGGCGTGACCGACTCGCTGAGTCCCATGATCGCGACCAGAGGAGCGCTCAATGCATGGGTGACGATGGGGAAATTCTCAGCCTCGCTGGCTTGGCGGAGGGCTTCGAAGAACGGGGCATACTGCCGGGTGACGGTGATCGTTGTGCCGATCACCGCACTGCCTGCCGCCGGGTAAGGCATGACGCGCCATGACGCCTGGTCAGCCTGGATCGAGGAATCCGCTAGAATGGATGCGGGGTCTGAACTCGCAGTCTCGCGGAGTTCGGGAAGGGCTGCCGGATTATCGAATTCGGGCTTCAGCTCGGTCGTTGCGAAGTCATCGGCAATATGCAGTATGACGCCCAAGGAGCTGGCTCCATTCGAGCGGGCATACTTCAACGTCTCGGCGATGATGGAATCCAGCTTGGCGGAATCGCGGAATGCGTCTTCGGGGAGCGCCGGGCCGTTATTCCATTGGCCCTTTTTTCGATCAAAATAGAAAGTGGAAACAGATGGCCCATCCGTGCGGATGTGCAACTGCAGATTCAGATCAAGAGCCTCCTGATACCACGCCGGGTTGCTCGCGCGGGAGGTCTGTTTCAGGATCGTGCAGGCTTGGCTGAATTGCTGGAGCGGATTCAGGGATGCCGGGTGTTGGAAGGCGGCCACAGTAGGAATATATTGGTGTTCTCACGGGCGGATTGGGGGGGGATCCTGAAGGGAATGGCGGACCACTCCGGTGACGGAGCGGTCCGCAGATTGTTTTGATATTTAAGCAGGAGTCAACTTACCAGTCGCTGACTTTGCCGGCGGTGCGTTCAGCAGTGGTATAGAAATATTCGCCAGTCGCTGCATCGCCACCGATGTCAGGGTTCTTGATGAAGAGCGTACCAACCTCAGGATATTTGGTCTCATACGAGTATGTGGTGTCGATTCCGACGGCGACTACAGGAGGCTTCGGCTCCTTGAGGTAGCCCAAGGTGCCAAAGATCTCTGTGAGTGTGACCGTATCGGAGGTGGAGAGGCCGCGTGTGTTCTGGTGACCGCGGACGGCTTGTTGCACATTGCGGACGTTCAGGATGTTAGCGGAACGGTCGGAACCCTTCTTCCAGGCGCGTGCGCCGACGAAGAGGATCGAGATGAGGGAGAGCAAGACGAGGATGACGACCGTCAATTCGAGCAGGGTCATACCGGACTTGGACTTCATGTTTTGGGAGTTAGTCAGTTTCATAGTGTGTTATTTTCTATTCTATAGATTTGGGTGTTGTTTTTTTTGTCAGAGAGAGAAAACTGATGAATCAGGGTCTGTTCTGAGGCAGTCTGAGGCACCTTTGTTTTCTCTGAAGGTGGTTGGTGGAAAATGTCATTCGTCGTCGTTTCGGTTCATTTTCGCATTTTGGAAAGTCTCGTGGGTGATGACGCCCTGATTGAGGAGACGGCGGAGATTGGAGTCCCACTCGATGTTGCCGGCGCGGCGGATCACATCTTCGAGAGAACGGGCGCCGCCATCGTAGTTGGCGATGGCGCTGGATACCGAATCATCGTTGTTTTGGAGGAATTCGTAAGTGAGGACCCGGCGCTGAACGCCGTTGAGAAGGCCTTGCGAGTGGATGAAAATGAGAATTTCCGCCAAACGGCTGAGGATAGAGGAATGGTTCTCCTTAGGATACAGTTCCAAGATCCGGCCGATTGTTTTGACGGCACCGGTGGTGTGAAGGGTGGAGAGAACAAGGTGGCCGGTTTGAGCGGCTTCCATGCAGGTTTCCATCGCTTCACGATCACGGATTTCCCCGAGGAGAATGATATGTGGCGCTTTACGAAGGACGTCCTTGAGACCTTGGCGGTAGGAATGGAGATCGCGGCCGACTTCCTGTTGGGTGACGATGCTGGGTGACGGTATCCGATGACCTGGATAGTCCGGATCATCCATATCGTCGGGGTATTGATATTCGATAGGGTCTTCGACCGTGACGATGTGCTTCGGATGATTGCGGCGCGCCCAATCGATGAGTGAAGCAAGTGTGGTGGATTTTCCGGAGCCGGTCGGACCGGTGACCAGGCAAAGTCCGGCACGCTTCAGAACGCCGTGGCGAAGCGTATCCGTGGTGTCTGGATCGATACCCAGGGATTCGAGTTCAGGAATGAAGTCATTGAGGATCCGGCAGGTGACGCCGAGACCGGAGGAGCTGAGGTGGGCTTGGATCCGCAGGCGACCCGAGCGTTCGCCGCTGTCTCCCATTGCCACGCCATCGCAGGAGAAATCGGCCACGCGTGTTTCAGCGAAGGTTGCAATGGCCTGGCGGATTTTCTCATCGACCCGTTGTTCGAGCGCTGCGTCCTGCCCGAAGCCATGGCTTCCGCTTTCGCGGTTGCTGATGAGCTCCTTGAGAATCGCATCCATGTTGGCAGCGGATAGAATCCCGAGGAAATCCAGTTTCTCCATTCCTTTGTTGGTATGGATATAGACAGGGCGCTCTGCCCGCATCTGGATATCCGAAACCCTCAGCTCGCGGCAGACACGGAAGATGATTCCCAACAGTTCGGCACCCCGCATGCCTGCTGTGAAACGCGCCGGAGCGGCTGCCGGAGAATGACCCGGAAGCGGTGGCGGTTCGACGACTGCGGTGAAAACTGACATGGTTGGGTAAGGGGTGGAAAGCTGTTGTGAAAAGTTCAGTTGGAAGCTTGAGGACCGTGGGTTTGGCCCTCAATGCGTCGGATCGCCCGTTCGTCCGCATCCCGGATGCGGCGGATGAATGTATATCTGTCCTCGCATTCCGTGATGCGCTGGGGAGACAGAAGATCCCAGTTGTTCGTCCGGTCCCACTCTTGGGACATGGTCACGTAGCGGCTGAGGCAGAAATCCAACAAGGTGATATACTCCCTCATCTGGCTGGTTTTGAACTTGGGCTCTGGGTTGCGCTGATCATTCAACATCAACTCAAGCACATTGGTGCAGGCTCCGGCCGCGGTCAGCGAGGGACGGGGATCATTTTTCTGCTTCAGGCAGTATTGGATGGTGTCTTCGGCAAGCTTGGCTGCGGTATAGCTGAGTTGCGGACGGGTGCCGAGCTCTGGCTCCGTCAGGAAAAAGTGCAGCGAGTTATAGTTCGCGTAGTGCGATGGATCGAGCTGATAGGCGAAGCGCAGCTTGTCCTCCACCTGGCGGCGGAGATAGAGCTTTTGAGCATGATTCGCCGACTTCGGATTGGTCCTGATTTCAGAAACATTATCCAGGGATGTGAGCAGGTTTTGAAACCGTGCTTCCAAGGAAGGATGGGAGGAATCCGCTTTTTTTACCGGCTCGGTTTTTTGGACCGTTTCCTCTTCCTCATGGTGATGGGCATTGTCCATTGAACCGTGGAAGTAAGTTTCGATCGGTCCTTGCATGGCCATTGCAAAAACCTCGCCGTAGGGGCTGCCATTGATACCCAACGGATTCAACGGCACCTTGAAATCAGAATTGTTTACCACCAAACGCCCGGCAAATACCCAAGCAAACACGCCAGTGCCGATCAGGCCTGCGGAAATTGCGTTGGTGAGGATGCGTGACATAAGTCCGGATTTCGATTGGATAGAAAGATGGTCAGGCTGGAATTTTCGTGCGGAAGCAAAGCCGCGAGAGGCCTGCGTAAACGGCGAGTATTCCGGAAAAATAGAGGCTCATGGTCCAGAACCATTGGGCGGGCAGGGCACCGCTTTTAAAGAGCAGGCGTTGGGTGAGATCGGCGCAGTTATAGTGAGGTGAGAACAACCAGATGCCATGGAGGATCGGATTTGTTTCGAGCTTCAACATGTTATCCAGATAGCCGACACCATATAAACCATAGAGTGTGATCAGCAGGGTAACTGTAAATCCAGTGATACCTCCGAAGCGTGAGGCGATGGCTGTTGCCAGGCCTAGCAGTGGTCCGATGACCAATAGGAAAAGCATGGTATATTGTGCATTGAGGACCAGCCACATCGATCGTTCGACCGGATCAGAAGGGGTCGCTGCGAATTGGCAGATCGCCGCTGTGACGATTGCAAGTGGTGCGACGAAGCTGAAAACCGCGAGCCAGATTTCAAAAAGTTGGCGCGTCGGGGAGGTTCCGGTCGTTTGGAAATATTCACCGACTCCGGTTTTCGCATTGGTTTCTCCCTCACGTGCGGCGGTGAAGAGGCCCCAGAAGAGGCTGCAGATCCAGAGGGTGCTCCATGCTGCCAGGATTCTGGCAGGTTGTATCAGAATCGGTTTCTCGGTGGCGCTCGAAATCATCGGCAGCGCAAAAGGCAGAACCACGACGGCAAAAGCGCAGATCGCCCAAGCTTTACGCTGGAAAATCGTGGCAAATGTGAGTCGGAAAAGTCTCATGGCTTCTTTTAGTTCATCAAGTTTTTGAGGCCGCTCCATGTTTGGCCTTCTCCATTGAAATAGCGGGCGTGCTGCCCTTCGATCATTAATGCGCTGGGCATTTCCATTGAATCATAATCCGGATGGCAGCTCACCAGGCGCAGGACGTTGTCCGAGGATTTTTTCCAAATTTCCTCGAAAGACTGGCGGGCAAAGGCGTCAAGTCCGCTGAACGGTTCATCTAGCAAAAGTATGTTTCCTCTGTCTGATTTTACTGAGAATTCCGCCATGATCAGGTTCGTTTTGCGACGGTTTCCGGTGGAAAGGCGGCCGTAGGGTTTCTTCACATCCAGTTCGATGGATTTTGCAAGATCGAGCGCCTCCGACACCTTTGCCTTGGGCAGTAGCATGCGGAATACCATGGACGGTGTTATTTCAGGATCGAAGCGAAGATCCTCAGGAAGATATTGGACAAAGCCCTCGACGTGGAATTTTCCTGAAACCGGTTTGAGGGTTCTGGCGAGAGTGCGAAGAAGCGTCGTTTTGCCTCTGCCGTTACGGGCAAGTAGGAAGTGAGTGCCGCCGATAAGCTTCACCTCTTGCTCGAATCGAGCGAGGGGGCTTCCATAACCAATCTCAAGACCTGAGTCGAGATGGATGGCTGGGCCTTGCTTGTTCGTTGTCATGGGTTCCGATTTGTTCCGGTTCTATGGAGATTCAGTAAACTGTCAAGATGTCTTAAAAATCGGTTTCGCTAACCTTTCTGATATTTAAGATAGTCTCCCATCGTTGGCAAATCAATTTTTGAACATTTTCAGCAGTCAAGTGTCTTTTTTTTATAAAAAAAGAGGGTCGATTTTGGGGGGCTTGCTGCCGGAAATCGGGGATTTTCGACGATAAATGACCATTTTAGGAGTGCCCGGATTTTTTCTTCGTGACGCGGGGGGCGTGGGACGTAGAACTCCCGCAGCGGAATATGGCGGGCAAGTTAACTTACCAACAGGCTGGAGTGGATACGCGTAAAGCGGCTGCTCTGGTGGGCGACATCGGCACTCACGTGCGCAGAACTCAACAGACACGCAAACTGTGGGGAGCTTTCGGGCTTTTCGCCGCTTGTTACGACCTGAGCAGCTACAAGGAGCCGGTCATGATGACCGGTTGCGATGGCGTCGGGACGAAGCTGGAGTTGCTTCTGGAGCACGATCTTCTCGAAACGGCGGGCAAGGATCTCGTCGCGATGAGTGTGAATGACATTCTCACGACCGGCGGTGATGCGCTGCTTTTCCTCGATTACATCGGCATCGCAGCCCTGCATGAGGAGAAAATCACCCGCCTCATTTCTGGCATGGCCGATTATCTCGAAGCCTGCGATTGCATCCTGGCAGGTGGCGAAACGGCTGAAATGCCCGGAATCGTCCCCGTGGACGTGATCGAGCTGTCTGGCTTCTGCATTGGCTGCGCGGAAAAACCCGATCTCATCGATCCGACGACCGTTGCTGTCGGTGACGTGCTCATCGGCTACGCGTCCGACAGCATCCACGCCAACGGCTGGTCGCTCGTCCGCCGCGTGCTCAACGAATTTCCCGGCGAAGTCACTGACGAGGAGCTCCATGCTTGGCTCAAACCGACCCGTCTCTACCACGATGTCACCCGCGATTTGAAAAAGTCCGGCGTGAAACCGAAAGCGATGTCCCACATCACCGGCGGCGGCCTCCCGGAAAACCTCGAGCGCCTCTTCCGTGGAATGGGAGCAGATCTGGAAATCCCGCGCTGGGAGCTTCCGGGAATCGAGAAACTCCTCTCCCACGTCGATGCGGAAGACCGCTTCCACACCTTCAACATGGGAATCGGCTGGGTGGCGATCGTCGCCGAGGCCGATGTCGAAACCGCACTCAAGGCGGGCGACGGCGGCACGGTTCTAGGCCGAATGGTCCCCGAAGAAGGGGTTCGCGTTCGCGTTATCGGAGAGTGATGCTAATTTCACACCAAGCATGAGCGACTTCCTCACCCATGAATGCGGGATCGCCGCAGTTCGACTCCGCAAACCACTGGCGTATTATTATGATCGCTACGGCACCTGTCTCTGGGGGCTGAACAAGCTCTTCCTGCTGATGGAAAAGCAGCGGAACCGGGGGCAGGACGGCACCGGAATCGGCTGTGTGAAAATCGACATGCCCATCGGGCAGCCCTACGTCAACCGTCGGCGCGGCGTGGAACCGGATGCTCTCTCCGAAATCTTCCGCAAGGAGACCAAGAATTTCTACAAGATGTCCCGCAAGGGCATCATGAACCACAAGGATCCCGAAAGTGTTAAAAAGCACTTCGATTTCGGCGGGGAAATCCTGATCGGCCATCTCCGTTATGGTACGTCCGGCGATTTCGATGCCGGCTGCTGCCATCCCTATCTGCGCCGCAGCAATTGGCCGACCCGTACCCTCATGGTCATGGGGAATTTCAACATGACCAATGCGGCCGAGCTCAATGAAGTGCTCATCGACCGCGGCCAGCACCCGGTTTTCGGCACCGACACGCAGACCGTGTTGGAGGAAATCGGCTATCATCTCGATGAGGCTCACACCGATCTCTACCGCCAGCTCCGTGATGAAGGGGTTCCCGGCGCGGAAATGCCTGCCAGAATCTCGGCTGCTCTCGACGTCCCGAAACTCGTCGCCCAATCCGCAGCGGAGTGGGACGGCGGTTACGCGATCTGCGGGGCGATCGGAAATGGCGACATGTTTGTCATGCGCGATCCCCGCGGCATCCGGCCTTGCCACATGCTGATCACCGACGAGGTCATCGCCTTCGCGTCCGAGCGGGTGCCTCTGATGACCGTTTTCGAAGCGGAAGCCGATCAGGTGAAAGCCGTCGATCCCGGCTCCATGATCACCATCAAGTCCGATGGCTCGATGACTGACTCCGCCTTCGCGCCGCCACAGAAATACACGCCTTGCTCGTTTGAGAAAATCTATTTCTCCCGTGGCAACGATCCACAAATCTATCGCGAGCGGAAAGCGATGGGTGCCGCCCTCGTTTCGCAAGTAGTGGAAGCCATCGACGGCGCGTTTGAAAAAACCATCTTCTCCTTCATCCCGAACACTGCGGAAACCGCCTACTATGGTCTGATGGACGGACTCCGGCTCTATCGCCGCCAGGAAGTTCGCTCTTCGATTCTGGAAGCTTCCGCCGCAGGCACTCTCACGCCGGAATTGGTCGATGACCTCATCCTGCGCAATTGGCCGCAGGGTGAAAAGGTCGCCCACAAGGACATCAAGATGCGGACCTTCATTTCTCAGGAAAAGGGCCGCGACCAGATGGTGTCCCACGTTTATGACATCACTTACGGTGTCGTGAAACCCGGCGGTTATCTTGTCGCCCTCGATGACTCGATTGTCCGTGGCACCACGCTCAAGCAGTCCATTCTGAAAATCCTCGCCCGCACGAAGCCGTCGAAAATCGTCGTTTGCTCGACTGCGCCGCAGATTCGTTATCCGGATTGTTACGGCATCGATATGTCGGAACTCGGCAAATTCATCGCTTTCGCCGCCGCCGTCGCGCTGCATCGCAGGGCCGGAAGGCAGTCCTTGTTGGATCAAATTTACGATGATTGTCGCGCGGAGCTGGATAAGCCTGCGGGTGAACGTCAGAACCGCGTGAAAGCGGTGTACGATGCGTTCACCGACGAGGAAATTTCAGCCGAAGTCAGCCGTATGGTTTATCCCGAAGGCATCGAATGGGATGGCGAAGTCCAGGTGATTTTTCAGAATATCGAAAACCTCCACGCCTCCATCAAAGGCGACTGCGGCGATTGGTATTTCACCGGAAACTATCCGACACCGGGCGGCTACTCGATGGTAAACCTCGCCTACTTGCGCTGGTATGAAGGCGTCGGTGGCCGGAGTTACGACCTTCCGCTCTAATCGTTTGTAGTCCAACCCTTTAGGGTGTCTTCGGAGCACGATGAAGACACCCTGAATCAGCGGTGTTTCATGCAAGTGTGAAAATTTTAGATTGGCGAGGAGTTTGTTGAGGACCGTCAGCAATTTTCCTCATGACCGCGACGATCACCACCTTGTGCGGCCTTCCCTTGTCGTTTCTGAGCCGATCGTAAAATAAAAATAGAACCGGAGTCACCTCTTCGCATGTAGTTGAACCCTTCAGGGTGTCTTCTATGCGCAACGAAGACACCCTAAAGGGTTAGACTACGTGCAAAGAGGCATTTTTGGGGGCGGTTGCCAAAGATTCGTTGATTCCCAAGCACTAAACGTTGCTGCCGGGTGGAAGCCTGGCTGATCATTGCAGACTGGTGAAATAAATTTCGCGGTCCGGTTGAAGAGGCAGATAGTAATGCCGGGCACCAGGTTCTCACCGGTCCTTCACCCGCTCGACATTCGCTCCGAGCATGAGGAGTTTTTCGTCGATGTGCTCGTAGCCGCGGTCGATGTGGTAGAGGCGGGAAATTTCCGTGGAACCCTTTGCTGTCAGGGCGGCCAGGACCAGGGCGGCGGAGGCGCGGAGGTCGGAGGCCATAACGGGTGCTGCGGAAAGTTGGGCGACGCCGCGGACGACGGCTGTTCCGTTGTCCACTTTGATATCGGCTCCCATGCGCTTCAGTTCGGCGCAGTGCATGAAGCGTTGCGGGAAAATAGTGTCCTTGATCACGCTGAGTCCGGGCGTGGTGACGAGCAGAGCGGTCATTTGAGCCTGCATGTCCGTTGGATAGCTGGGGTAGGGGGCGGTGCTGATTTCCACGCCTTGGAGAATTCCTTCGCCGCGTTGGACGGTGCAAATGTCGCCGGCTTCGTTGAAATCGACGCGGTGGCCGGATTCCTCAATGGCGGCGGTGATTGCTTTCAAATGCTCGCGGCAAACGCGGCGGAGCGTGACGCCCTCGCCAGCAAGAGCGGCGGCGGCCATGAAAGTGCCGGCTTCGATGCGATCCGGAATCACGGTGTGCTCGACGCCACGAAGTTCCTTCACGCCTTCGATCACGATGCGGCGGGTGCCGGCACCGGTGATTTTCGCGCCCATGGAATTGAGGAAATTCGCCAGATCCAGCACTTCCGGCTCGGCGGCGGCGGATTCGATGATGGTGATGCCCTCCGCGAGGGTCGCGGCCATCATGACGTTGTCGGTGCCCAGAACGGTCGGGCCGTGAGTGCCGCGGAGGTCGATTTCCGCGCCGCGCAGACCGTCGGGAGCGGTGAGGGTGATGTTTCCTCCTTCAAATTCGACTTTTGCGCCGAGTGCTTCGAATCCACGCAAATGCAGGTCGATCGGGCGATCCCCGATGACGCAGCCACCCGGGAGCGAGACGACGCAGCGGCCTTTTCTCGCGAGAAGCGGGCCCATCACGCAGATGGAAGCGCGCATCCGGCGGACGAGTTCGTAGGGCGCTTCTTCGATGATATCGGCGCAAGTGATGCGGACGGTGCCGGAGGAGCGCTCGACGTCAGCACCGAGGGCGCTGAGGATTTGAATCATGTAATTCGTGTCGGAAACGTCCGGCACGCGGCGGATGATGCAGTCGTCGCTGGTCAGTAGGGCGGCGGCGAGAATGGGCAGGGAGGCGTTTTTCGAGCCGGAAATATTGATGGTGCCCTTGAGAGTGGAGCCGCCGTGAACTACGAGTTTGTCCATGTGGAGTTGAGAGTGGAAGGTTGAGAGTTGAGAGTCAGAAAAGAGAATCAAGAGGCTGGCAGGCGGAGATTGAGAGGATTCTTCATCTTTCTCTCAACTATCAACCACCCACTATCAACTTCTTCAAGGTCGCTTGGCGAAGGGAAAACGGGGGATGCCGGACATGTCGGTTTTCACTTCGATGTCCGTGAAGGCGGAGGCTTTGAGAATTTCGGCGACTTGTGAAGCCTGATCGTGTCCGATTTCCAAAACGAGCCAACCGCCGGGTTTCAATCGCTCGAATGCTTCCGGGATGAAGCGGCGGATGAGATCGAGGCCGTCTTGGCCGGAGAAAAGGGCGAGCGCCGGATCGTGCATGACCTCGCGGGAAATTGTGGCCCGCTCGGATTCCGGGACGTAGGGGAGATTCGCGACGATGCCGTCGAACGAGCTACCGACTTCGGAGAAAAGGTCGCTTTGGATGAAGTTTGCGTTTTCCACCTCGAGTGTCCCGGCATTTTCGCGGGCGAGCGAAAGCGCGTCTGGAGAAACGTCGGCGAGCGTGACACTCCAGCCCGGGCGTTCGCTGGCTAAAGTGAGTCCGAGTACGCCGGAGCCGCAGCCCATATCGAGGATTTGCAAATCCGCAGGCAGGTCCCATTTCAAGATCCACTCGGCAAGTTCTTCCGTCTCCGGACGTGGAATCAGGGCGCGGGCGTCGGTTTTAAACTCGTATTTGTGGAAATAAACAGTGCCTAGCAAATGCTGGAGAGGGATGCCTTCACCCCGTTTTTTCAGGGTTTCCCGCAGGGGGGCGAGGTCGGTTTCCTCGATGAGTCGGTCGAATTGCAGATAAAGGTCCATTCGTGTGCAGCCGAGCTGGCGGGCGACGAGCATCTGCATGTTGCGCCGGGCGTCCTCAATTCCGCGTTTTTCGAGATAGCGTGTGCCGCCATCGATGGTTTCCAAAACGGTGCTCATTCGTAAGGCGCGGCAGAGTGAGTGCGTGGAACGGCTGCGCCAAGTCCGATGATTGGGATTTTGTCGTCGATTGCAGGGAAGTGTTTCCGCTGGTCAGGAGTCTTGGGAAATGTTTTGAAGCGCGCGCGGACGACCTGTCCATCACGATGAATGACTCACATGCTGGCCACTCAGGCCATACACCCCCGTTGGCGGTGACCACTTTGGCCGCCTTAGGTATTGTTTTTGGCGACATTGGAACCAGTCCGCTTTACGCATTCCGCGAGTGTTTTTCCGGAATGCACGGGGCGCCGATCAATCCCGCGAATCTGGTGGGGGCTGCATCCCTGATCGTGTGGTCGCTGCTGTTAGTGGTTTCGGTGAAATATCTTTTCATCATCCTGAAGCTCGATAACCGGGGTGAAGGAGGGATTCTCGCTCTCTCCACATTGATCCGAGGGGCAACCCGGCGTCTTGGTGGGGCCGATCCGCGCAAGGTGCTGATGTTCGGTCTGGCGGGGGCGGCTTTGATTTACGCGGACGGCATGCTGACTCCGGCGATTTCCGTCTTGAGTGCGGTGGAAGGTCTGACGGTGAGTGCCCCGGCTCTCGCGCATTGGACGGTGCCGGCTTCGGTGGTGATTCTCATCGGGTTGTTTTCGATCCAACGCTTCGGAACGGGCCAGGTGGGAAAACTTTTCGGGCCGGTGGTGCTGTTATGGTTCGGCTCGCTGGCGCTTTTGGGAGCGCGGCAATTGTTAATTCATCCTGGAGTGTTGTGGGCATTGAGCCCTCATGAAGGAATCGCCTTCCTGTTCCGCGAGTGGAAACATGCATTCCCGTTGCTGGCTGCGGTGTTCCTAGCGGTGACCGGTGGTGAAGCGCTCTACGCAGATTTGGGGCATTTCGGAACGAGACCGATCCGCGTCGGTTGGTTCTCGGTGGTGTTGCCGGCTTTGGTGCTCAATTACCTCGGACAAGCGGCCTTGCTCACGTCGGATCCATCGGCCATCCGCAGTCCGTTCTTCCTGCTCGCGCCGGAAATGTTGCAATTGCCACTGACGATCTTGGCAACGGGTGCGGCGATCATCGCGAGTCAGGCGCTTATTTCCGGAGCATTTTCCCTAACGACCCAAGCCGTGCAACTCGGTTGCATGTCACGGATGCGGGTGCTTTACACCTCGGAGCATTCGATGGGACAGGTATATGTTCCTGCGGTGAATCACATTCTGGCGGTCGCATGCATCCTGCTGGTGGTCACGTTCCAAACATCGGCGGCGTTGGCGGGTGCATACGGAATCGCGATTTCTCTAACGATGACGATCACCTCGGTGCTGTTCTTCTCCGCCGCCCGGACGGTTTGGGCATGGTCTACCATCAGGGCTGCAACGGTGACGGCGCTGTTCCTGGTGCTCGATGGCGCATTCCTGGCTGCGAACTCATTGAAGATTTTCCCATCCGGATGGTTGCCGTTAATAGTTGCTGCCGCCGTGATGTCGGTCATGCTGATCTGGATCTGGGGGCGCAGGCTTCTCTATGCGCGGATTTTGCGTGATTCCCTGCCGATCGATACTCTGTTGAAAAGTCTTCAAGCGGGTAAAATCCATCGGGTTTCCGGCACGGCTATTTATATGAGCGGCAAGGGGCTGGAGGTTCCCACCGCACTGTTGCATAACTTGAAGCACAATCAGGTCCTCCACGAGCGGGTGATCCTGCTCCATGTGGAAACTCTTGATCAACCACGTGCTTCTAAAAATGAAGTGCTGGAATATGCGGATTTCGGAGATGGTGTGTTACGCGTGACGCTGCGTTTCGGATTTGCTGAAACCCCCGATGTGCCGGAAGCCTTGAAAAAACGCCTCCCCGACCAGCTTCGTTTCAGTCCTGGAAAAGCCACCTATTTCCTCGGGCGGGAAACCTACGGAGTCGGAAAAAATGCGACCTTCATCGATCGTCTCCGCTTGTCGCTCTTTGCCGTCATGGCGCGCAACGCTTCACCCGCGACGGCTTACTTCCAGCTTCCGCCCGGACGCGTGGTGGAACTTGGTGCACAGCTCACCCTCTGAAAATCGACAATTCGGAAATGCGGGTGACTCCCTGCTAGATACCCTGTGGCCAACCATCCTGCACTTTCCATTACGGGGCTCGGTGCCTTGTCCGCTCTGGGCACCGATGTTTCGTCGCATCATGAAGCGGTTCTCGCCAGGCGCGTGCCGTTTCAAGATCTCGGGAAATTGTTGGGAAATGACAGTCCGCACGCCGGGCGGCCCGGAGCATGGATCGAATCCCGCTTGCTGCTCACCCATCGCAAGTGGAGTCCGGCGACGATGGCTGCCTTGCACGTCGCGCGGCAGGCGATCGCCGATGCCGGATGGACGCCCGATGAATTGAAGGACGCCGCGCTTGTCGTGGGGACCAGCCGTGGAAATGCGGCAGGTTGGTTAGGCCCGTGGCCCGGACGCAGACCGTTCAAGCTGATGGCTGCGAGCAATACCATCCATAGCGAACCGGCGACGGCAATCACCATCGAGTTCGGCATCACCGGACCGAATCATGTATTAGCGAGTGGTTGTGCCGCCGGACTGGATGCCATCGGGATTGCGACGATGTTGGTGCGCTCCGGCATGGCATCGCGGGCATTGGCTGTGGCGGTCGATCTGCCGCTCGTTCCGCTGTTGTTGGATAACTATGCATCATCCGGAATCCTATCCCACGACATGCATGCGGACCCTTATCATCCGCATTCATCCGGATTCATTCCCGCTGAGGGTGCTGCGGCGATGGCGATTGAAACGGCGCACGGCGATTTCCCCAAATTGATTCATTATGGATGTAACTCGGATGCCTGCGACCCGGTAGGTATTCCCGCCGATGGCGGTCGCGCATTCGAACTCTTGGAAAAGGCCGCGCAGCAAGCCGGTTTGCCTATTGCTGTATCTCCTCATGCGACTGGAACCGCGGTTCAAGCCATCGCGGATCCTGCGTTGTTATCACGATCATTCATCGGGCAAAAACCAACGCTCCATCTATTGAAGCCATTCACCGGACACACCATCGGGGCGAGCGGATTATTGGAAAGCGTGATCCTCGCCCGCTTCCTTCGGGATCATCAGCTCCCGCCAAATTTCCCGAATCTCCATGTGCCCACCGGATTTTCACTTCCTGATCAAGTGCTTGATGCCACCGGTCCGGTTTATAAACTTTCCCACGGAATGGGCGGGCATAATGCCCTGCTCGTTCTATCACCCTCATGAAGCCACCACTCCGCCTTGAAGTTTCCATGGATGACCAAACACTGAAGGTCATCGAGGGAGATCAATGTATCCGCCGTTTCGATATATCCACCGCCATCAAGGGCATGGGATTTACCAAAGATACTTACCGGACCCCCACGGGACGATTCCGGATTTCTGAAAAGATCGGCGAGGGCGAAAAGAGCGGCACGATTTTCAAGCAGCGGATGCCGGTGGGACAATGGACTGCGCAAGAAGATACGCAAAACGATCTGGTCCTTACCCGCATCCTCCGCCTCGAAGGATTGGATGAAAAAAATGCGAACACCTTCGAGCGCAATATCTATATCCACGGAACCAACCGCGAGGACAGGATCGGCCAACCCGCAAGCCTGGGCTGCATTCGTCTTGGAAATGCCGAGATGATCGAATTGTTCGACTGCGTGACCGAAGGCGTGGAGTTGGAAATTCATCCCGCCACTCAAAAACGTGGCAAGCTTCTGTTCATCGACTGTGATTCCACGCTGTCCACCATCGAAGGCATCGACGAACTGGCCCGGGCCAAAGGTGATGATGTTTTTGCCCAGGTGGTCGCACTCACCAATGCGGCGATGAATGGTGAGGTTCCGATCCATGAAGTGTTTCCGCGCCGCATGGAAATGATCCGTCCGGATCGCGCACTATGTGAAAAGGTCGCGGCACTTTATGTCGAAACCATGGTTCCCGGAGTGGATGAATTTATCAACGAGGTGAAAAAAGATGGCTGGCATCCAGTCATACTTTCCGGTGGATTCGCACCTTTGATCATGCCGTTGGCCCGTGTTCTTGGTATTGAACATGTGGAAGCCGTGCCATTGTTGTTTGATGAAAATGGCGGTTATGTGGACTATGGAAGAGATTATCCGACCACCCGCAACCTCGGTAAGAACGAGGTGATTCGCGAATGGAAGGAAGCAATTCTGCCCGAGCGTGTGGTGATGATAGGTGATGGTGTATCCGATCTGGAGACCAAGCCCGACGTGGATCTGTTCATCGGATTCGGCGGAGTGGCAGCCCGCCCGTTGGTAGAAGAAGGCTGTGATTATTGGTTCACTGATATGCGGGACCGGGCGACTTTGATGAATGTCATCTCGGGGAAAAAGATAGATGAACCGATGGCATAGTTTATCCTCCTTTTGATTGACATATTTAGCTTGCTAGCCGTTCCCACATTTATAGGGTGCGGCTGACATGAGTACTACTGCTAAGAAATCAGCTGTGAAAGGCGTTCGTTATACCGACGCTCAGAAAAAAGAAGTCGTGGACTTCGTAACAAGTTTCAATACCGCGAACGGTCGCGGTGGCCAGAGCAAGGCTGCTGAAAAGTTTGGCATTTCCCCACTTACCGTCATGGCATGGCTCAAGGGTTCCGGCGCACCGAAAGCGGCGAAAAAAACCAAAGTCGCCAAAGCTCCAAAAGCACCGAAGGCTGCCAAGGCACCTAAAGCAGCGAAGGCTCCGAAATCCGCCAAGGCCCCGAAGGCAAAAACCTCGAAGGCTGGTTCACGCTACACTCCTGAGCAAAAGCAGGAAGTCGTCGATTTCGTCGCCAGCTACAACGCCGCTAACGGCCGCGGTGGCCAGAGCAAGGCTTCCGAAAAATTTGCGGTTTCCCCACTCACTGTGATGGCATGGCTCAAGGCTTCCGGCGCACCGAAAGCCGAGAAGAAGGGCAAAGCCGTCAAGGCTCCCAAGGCAGCGAAAGCCGCAAAAGCACCGAAGGCAGCAGCCTCGAACGGTGGCTTCAGCGCCAAGCTGGATTCCCTCGTCGCCCTCAACAAGCAGATCGAAAAGGCGGAGTCCGAACTCGCTTCACTCAAGGCTAAGTTCGCCGCGCTCAAGGGTTCGCTCTGATCAAACTCTCCAAAACCCAAAACATGAAAACCGTCTCCTCAAAAGGGAGGCGGTTTTTTGTTACCAAGAAATGTCGGTGAGCATTTCCTTCCACAACATCGCCTCGCCATCGAACACGAAGCGGCCGAGAAACGATTGCTCGCTGAGCAGGAGCGGCAGCCAGTGCCGGTCGTCCTCCCACATCCGTTGATAGGGAATCGCATCGAGATCGGTCCACACAGGAACCGCCTCATCCGTCTCGGTCGGTGTGCCGGTGAAATCATCGGACCGATAGACATGGCAGAGGATGTCCGAATAGTCGGACATGGAAAATTGCAGCTCACCGAGTTTTCTCGGAGCATGCGGAGTGATGTGAAGTTCCTCCTGGGTCTCACGGATGACGGCTTCGAGCGCCGTTTCACCGGGATCGATCTTACCGCCGGGACCGTTGATTTTTCCCGCACCCAGCCCGCGCTTTTTCTCGATGAGGAGAATCCGCCCGTCCTTGATGATGAACATGAGGGTGGCGTGGATTTCTCCCTGCCAGGAGGTCCAGTCGATAGGTGAGGGCAATTGCATGAGGTTCAGTTTCCGGCGGCGTAGGCTTCCACGCTGTCGCAGGTGCAGATCAGATTGCGATCGCCATGCACGTTGTCGATGCGGCCGACGGATGGCCAGAACTTGTGCTGGCGCAGATAGGGCAGGGGAAATGCCGCCTGTTCGCGGGTGTAGGCATGCGGCCAGTTGTTTCCGCAAATGGTTTCGCAGGGATGCGGCGCGTGTTTGAGCGGGTTGTCGTTCGGGTCGAGTTCGCCGCTGATGACGGCGGAAATTTCTCCGTGGATGGAAATCATCGCGTCGCAGAAACGGTCGAGCTCGACTTTGGATTCGGATTCAGTCGGCTCGATCATCAGCGTGCCGCCGACCGGCCAGCTCATGGTGGGAGCGTGGAAACCATAATCCATCAGGCGCTTCGCAACGTCCTCGACGGTGATGCCGCTGGCGTCTGACAGGGGGCGGACGTCGATGATGCACTCGTGGGCGACGAGTCCGTCGTGACCGGTGTAGAGAACCGGGAAATACGGCGAGAGCTTTTTGGCGATATAGTTCGCATTGAGGATGGCGACTTCGGTGGCTTCCTGGAGACCGTTAGGACCCATCATCGCAATATACATCCATGAAATCGTATTGATCGAAGCACTTCCCCACGGTGCGGAGCAGACTGCACCGCTTTGATTTTCCAGCGCGAAGTGGCCGGGAAGGAAGGGTAACAGTTGTTTCGCCACACCGATCGGTCCCACGCCCGGTCCGCCGCCGCCGTGAGGGATGCAGAAGGTTTTGTGGAGATTGAGATGGCAGACGTCGGCACCGATGAGGCCGGGTGAGGTGAGGCCGACCTGGGCGTTCATATTCGCGCCGTCCATGTAAACCTGGCCACCGGCGTCGTGGATGATATTGCAGATATCACGAATGGTTTCCTCGAACACGCCATGCGTCGATGGATAGGTGACCATCAGCGCGGCAAGGTTGTCGCGGTGTTCTTCGGCCCGAGCAGTGAGGTCGGCGACGTCGATGTTGCCTTTGTCATCGCACTTCACGCCGATCACTTTCATGCCAGCCATCACGGCGGATGCCGGATTGGTGCCGTGCGCGGAAACGGGGATGAGACAGATGTTCCGATGCGAATCGCCACGTGAGAGATGATAGCGGCGGATGGCTAACAAGCCTGCGTATTCTCCCTGTGAGCCCGCATTCGGTTGCAGGGAAACTCCTGCGAAACCGGTGACTTCCGCCAGCCAGCCTTCGAACATGGCGAGCATTTCGCGATAGCCCTGGCTCTGGTCGGCGGGGACGAACGGATGCAGCGAGGAAACTTCCGGCCAGCTCAGTGGCATCATTTCGGAAGTTGCGTTCAGCTTCATCGTGCAGGAACCCAGCGCGATCATGGATTCATTGAGCGCGAGATCCTTCGACTCCAAGCGCTTCAGGTAGCGAAGCATTTCCGTTTCCGAGTGGTAGCTGTTGAAAACCTTCTGAGTGAGGAAATCCGTGTTGCGGGAGTGTGCGTCATGCCACGTTGCTCCGGAATCTTTCGCGGCTGTCATTTTGACTCCGAAAGCTGCGGCAATCGTTCCGATGTCCTCGCAGGTCGATGTTTCGTCGACCGAAATACCGACATGATCCTCATCGATGCGGCGGAGATTGATGCCGGATGCGGCGGCGGCTGATAGGATTGTGTCGGCTTTTTCCGGAACCTTCGCGACGAGAGTGTCGAAAAATGGACCGACCTCGATCACGATTCCACCTTCAGCGAGCGCTGTCTTCAGTTCTGCGGTGCGGGAATGGATCGTGTTGGCGATGTGTTTCAAACCCTCCGGTCCATGATAGACCGCATACATTGATGCCATCACGGCGAGCAGCACTTGTGCGGTGCAGATGTTGGAAGTCGCCTTGTCGCGGCGGATGTGTTGCTCGCGGGTTTGAAGGGAAAGGCGATAGCCGGGCTTGCCACGTGAATCCACGGACACTCCGATCAGGCGGCCCGGCATTTTACGTTTCAGCGCATCGGCACAAGCCATGAAGCCTGCGTGAGGACCGCCGAAACCGAGCGGTACGCCGAAACGTTGCGAAGAACCGATGCAGATGTCCGCGCCGAATTCACCGGGAGCTCTCAAAACCGTCAGCGCCAGGATGTCAGCGGCGGCGATGGTCACCGCGCCCGCCGATTTCGCTTTCGTGAAAAATTCCGCGAAGTCGTCGATGCGGCCGCGGGTGTCCGGATACTGAACCAGCACGGCGAACAATCCTTCGCAGTCCGCTGGCTCGAATTTCTCCCAATCTCCGAGCACCACTTGGATGCCCAGGGGCTCCGCGCGGGTCACCACCACGTCGATTGTCTGCGGATGGCAGCGGTCGGAAACAAAGATCGCCTTGCCTTTCGGCTTGCCGGCGAGAGCGAGGCTCATCGCTTCTGCGGCGGCGGTTCCCTCGTCGAGCAGCGAGGCGTTCGAGACGTCGAGACCGGTGAGGTCAGTGATCATCGTTTGGAAATTCAGCAGTGCCTCAAGGCGTCCTTGCGCGATTTCCGCCTGATAGGGCGTGTAGGCCGTATACCAGCCGGGGTTTTCCAAAATGTTCCGCTGGATCACTCCCGGGGTGTGAGTACCGGAGTAGCCTTGGCCGATGAACGACTTGAGCACCTTGTTTTTCCCCATGATCGACTTCAGCCAAGCCAGCGCTTCCTGTTCCGAGCGCGCTTCCGGCAGGTTGAGTCCGCCAGCCATGCGGATCCCGGCGGGCACGGCGGCGTCGATGAGGGCGCTGAGTGAAGGGTAGCCGGTATCGCGAAGCATTTCCTCGCGTTCGGAACCAACGGGACCTAAGTGACGGCTGCGGAAATCAGTGCGGGCGGACATTTTGATAGGAGTTGAGGGCCAGGGGAATCGGAATCCGCGTGGTTTCACGGACGACCCCTCCAATAGTGGAAAATGCCCACGGCGCAACTCTCGTTCGCTACAAACTTCCCTCAGGCGACGATCGGAACCCGAAATTCCAGCGCTGTGGCCTGCGTCATTGCACGAAAATCAGAATATCAGAGCCCATCTGCTGAGAATAAACACGCCGCGTCCGCGATCACACGCTTTTGTAATTTTCGGCGTTTTTCCTTCAGTAATTTCCACAGCGAGGGCGCGAAATTCGCCGTAAAACCGTGATCTTCCAGCCATACGGAAAGAGTGGCGATGTCGTTTTCATCACCCAGCAGCTCGGCGATTTCCGCCATTTGCGGGTCGATCGAGACAGTGCCTTCCGGCAAAAACCCGACCGCTCCGAGGTAGGCTTTGAGGGCTTTCCGGGCGTCGTGGAAATCTTCCTCAGCGCCATGATCCATGCGCAGGCAGCGTTTGCGGACCTGCTTGCCGAGTTTTTTCAGGCTGCCGGTCACCGTTTCATCGAGATTTTCCTCGGGCACCTCTGCCAGCGCCCGTTTCGCTTCGGCCACGCGATCCAAGCACCACGCAATCGTCTCCGGCGGCGGACGACGCGCGGCGGAATGCGTTTGCTGGTCGAGCAGACCTCCGATGGCGGCGGCGACCTTAGCATCTTCGTCCCAAGCATGGTGATTCCATGTTTTAAACCGCGAAACCGCATCGCGCGGACCGGAGAGCAGCCGCCCGATCACTTGGATTTCCCGTGCCGCATTTTTCAGCCGGAAGAGCGCGAATCCGCCCCGCAGCGACTTTCCAAGCTTGCGAATCGCATGCACTTCTTCGGCGATGCGGCCTTTCGAATCCAGCAGACCATTGAGCAGATTTTCCATGGTCTCGCAGCCGCCGGCCAGGTGATGGCGGGCGAATGAGGCGTCGGATTGGATCGGTGGATTCATTGCGGGGGAAGGAAACTTAAATGAAGCCGCTTGTCAGCGATGATCGTGTGACAAATGATTGAGCCAGATTTTTCCTGATAATGCGATGAAAACCTTGATCCGCCATGCCCGCGTCATTTCTCCGGATCTCGATGCCGATGGTGCGTCGCTCCTGTTTGAAAACGGGCGGATTCTGGCGGTCATCCATCCGGGAGAGTCAATGCCCGACGCCGAGCTCACCGTCGATGCGGACGGACGCATCGCGATGCCGGGGTTTTTCGACATCCATTCCCACGGCGCTGATGGAAAGGACGTCTGCGACGGCTCGCCTGATTCCATCCGCCACATTGCCCGGCGGAAACTCGACGAAGGCGTCACCACCTGGCTGCCGACCACGCTCACCCA
>JBDSZP010000109.1:0-33635 GCA_039925065.1 Luteolibacter sp. | reverse complement strand
AAGTGCCTATCCTCGGCGGACGTTACAAGGTGCGGGCGAAAATCGAGATCATCGATTCCTTTTCCGGCCACGCGGATCACTCGGAACTGCTCGATTATTTCGACAAAATGAGCGGACCCAAACAGCGCGTCTGGCTGGTTCACGGCGAGCCCGATCACGCGGAAAGCCTGCGGGTTGCGCTCGCGGCCCGTCACAGCGGGTCGATCGAAATTGCGGCGCTCGGTCAGGAAGTGGAGTTCTGAATTGGTGGAATTTCACCCATACCCAATTTAACGGCGATTTCCGCTTGATGAGTCGGGGGGACCCGTCGCACCGTTTTTGCACATGGAAGTATCGAAGAAAACATCACCGACACCGACGGAGTTGATCGACTGGTTGAACGACGAAGGTGTCCTTGAATTGGATTGGGATTTTCCCGAAGATGGAAGCTTGGCGGAAGCTGGATTGGACTCAATGGCAGTGATGCAATTGGTCGTCGCGGTGGAAGATCGTTGGGGCGTTGAGCTCGGACCTGAAGACCTGACGAAGGCGAATCTTGCGACGCCGACAACCTTGGCGGCGTTGATCGTCGCGAGGACTTCATGAGGCGGCAGCGCGAGCTTTTCGATCTCGCGGTGATCGGCGGAGGCAGCGCAGGGCTGGCCGCTGCGGTGACCGCCGCGAGAAAAGGCGCGCGCACCTTGTTGATAGAGCGGCACGGATATCTCGGCGGCATGGGCACGGCATCGCTCGTGCACACATTTTGTGGCCTGTATTTGCTGCGCGAGGAGCCGGGTGCTGTTTTGGCGAACCCCGGCTTCGCTTCGGAAATCGCCGAGCGCATGATTCGCGCCACCGGCATCGGTCCCGTCCGAATGGGGCGCGTGGACGTTCTTCCGCAGCATCCGGTGGAATTCGCTCGCATCGCCGATGAACTGGTTTCCGCCGAACCCACCTTGGAACTCCGGTTGCACACGGAAGTCAGCGCCGTTTCGCGAAATGACGCTGGATGGGAGATCCAGTTTTGCGGGCGTGCCGGACTCCATTCGGTGAGTGCCGATCAATTGATAGACGCATCCGGCGATGCCATCGTGGCCGCGATGTTAGCCGGTGGCTCGGCGATGGCGGAATCCCCGAATCTGCAGCGGCCGGCTTATGTTTTCGGTGTTCACAGCACCGCATCGATGACGGACGAATTTCGACTGCACACCGCAGGGCTCATCGTGGAAGGCGTGCGCGGCGGCCATCTTCCGGCGGATGCGCTGGGCATCACCTTTCGCGCCTCCGGCAGGACGGGGGAAATTTTCGGCAGCATCGATCTCGCGGGCGGAGAAACCGTTTCCCATTTCGATCCGCTTGATACCGGTTGCCTAACCCATCTGGAGTTGTTCGGCCGCAAGCTCGCCAGCGAAGTAATGCGATGGCTCGTAAGCCGCTCCGAATCCTGGCGTGACGCCTATATCAGCCATTGGCCCGCGCGCGCCGGTATCCGCGAGAGCCGCCGCTGGATTGGCGAATATGTGCTCAGCGGCGCGGACATCCTCGCTGGAAACCGCTTTGATGACGAAATCGCCCTCGCCACATGGCCGATGGAATTCCGCGAAAATACCAAAGGGCCGAAACTGCGTTTTCCCGAAGGCAACCGCCCCACCGGAATCCCGCTGCGTTGCCTCCGGCCACTGGGAATCGATCGGCTGTGGGTCGCCGGTCGCTGCATTTCCACCGACCACGATGCCCAAGCTTCCATTCGCGTCATGGGCACCTGCTTCGCCACCGGAGAAGCAGCAGGCCGCGCGGCGGTGGGCTGAGATCCAGCGGAAAACGTCCGCTGCTGGTTGAAAGATGACTGATTGGTCGTAAACTGATCATTCCATCCATCGCTTCCTTGAGTCCGCATCAATGATGAAAAGTGACCGCCAGATCGCCTATTTCTCCATGGAGATCGCATTGGAACCTGAAATGCCCACTTACTGCGGCGGACTCGGTTTTCTCGCCGGAGACCTTTTGCGTGCGGCGGCGGATCGGAATCTTCAAATGATCGGGGTGTCCCTGCTTCATCGAAAAGGCTATTTCCGTCAGCGGTTGGACGAGAACGGTGGGCAAACCGAAGAACCGTGCGAATGGCAGGTGGAGGACTTTTTGCAGGAACTTTTTCCGCAAACGACGGTCAGCATCGAGGGCCGCATGGTGCATCTCAGGGCTTGGCAGTATGAAATCAAAGGGGTGAAGGGAGGCGTTGTTCCTGTCTATCTGCTGGATGCCGATCTGCCGCAGAATGCGGAATGGGACCGACATCTGACGGATCGCCTCTATGGCGGTGACAACTGGTACCGGCTGTGCCAGGAGATCGTACTGGGCATCGGCGGGGTGCGCATCCTGCGGGCACTGGGCCATACCGGAATCGAGCGCTATCACATGAACGAGGGCCACGCCAGTTTGCTGGCCATGGAATTGCTGGACGAAACGGCTGCGGATGCCGGGCGGGGAAAATTCAACCATGACGACGTGGATACGGTCCGGCGGAAATGCGTTTTCACCACCCACACGCCCGTCCCGGCGGGGCATGACAAATTTCCGATAGAGATGGTGACGTCCGCCCTGGGTCGCAACGAGGTCAGCGAAATGAGGGAAATATTTTGCTGCGGAGGCGAATTGAACATGACCTATCTCGCTCTCAATCTCAGCCACTATATCAATGGGGTCGCCAAAAAACACACGGAAATTTCCATGCGCATGTTCGCAGGTTATAAGATCGAGGATATCACTAACGGGGTTCATGTCCCGACGTGGACATCACCATCGTTCCAGAGGTTGTATGATCGGCACATCCCGGGATGGAGGGAGGACAGCTTTTCCCTGCGCTCCGCCCTGAGTCTGCCATCGGAAGAAGTCTGGGAGGCTCATGCGCAGGCGAAAGCCGCACTGATCGAGCGGGTGAATCGTGAAACCAATGTTGGGATGGAGGCCAATGTCCTCACGTTTGGATTCGCCCGACGGATTGCCGACTACAAGCGGGCGGCCCTGCTTTTTCATGATATCGAACGGCTCAAATCCCTCGCGAAACAAGATCGTGGTTTCCAAGTGGTCATCGCTGGCAAGGCGCATCCGGGAGACGGAGCCGGCATTGAAACCATCCGGATCATCTTCCGCGCAATCCAGGAACTCAAGGGTCACATCCGGATCGCCTATCTGAACAACTATAACTGGGGCCTTGGAAGCCTGATGACCGCGGGTGTGGACGTTTGGCTGAATACGCCGCTTCCTCCCAAAGAAGCGTCTGGCACCAGCGGTATGAAAGCGGCGATGAATGGAGTGCCCAGTCTCAGCATTCTTGACGGCTGGTGGATCGAAGGTTGCATCGAAGGGATCACCGGCTGGTCGATCGGGAGTGCCCAGCGTTCCGGGGAAGTCATACAAACCACTGCTGATGACGCCGCATCGCTTTATCAAAAAATGGAGTCCGTCGTGATCCCGCTTTATTATAACGAACGAGGGCGTTTTCTGGACGTGATGCGACATACAATCGCGCTGAACGGCGCATTTTTCACCAGCCAGCGAATGCTGCTTCAATACGTGTTGAATGCGTATTTCGAATGACGGCGAGAAACGTCAATAGCAGTCGTCCGGATCCACGAGATGTTGATGCAGCCACTTGGCACTCAGTTGGGCGGCTGCTTCCAGTTTTCCGGGCTCACCGAAGAGATGGGATGCCCCTGGGATAATGTGCAGCTCTTTCTCGCAGGTCAGGATCTCGAATGCTCGTGAGTTCGATTCCATGCCTTGGATGTCGTTTTCACCCACGATCAACAGGGTCGGACAGGCGACGCGGGACAATGATTTTGCAGAAAGATCCACGCATCCTCCGCGCGAAACGACCGCTTTGACGTTCATTCGCATTTTCGCGGCGGCAATCAGCGCCGCGCTCCCGCCGGTGGAAGCTCCGAAATAGGCCTTTTTCAGCCGTTTGGTATCCGGATTGTGTGTGGCCCATTTGGTGACGGCGATCAAGCGTTTCGCCAGGAATTCCACATCGTGACGATACTTTTCGGAAACTTCGTCCTCGGCCTCCTCTTCCTCCGTCAAAAGATCGCTCAACAAGGTCGCAAGTCCGTTCGCGCGTAAGATCCGCGCCACGTGGAGAGCCCGCGGGTGGTTTCTGCTTCTCCCGGAATCATAGGCTAAAATAACCAAACTGGTGGACTCCTCCGGAACCTGGAGATCCGCCATCAGGAATACGTCGTCAGCGGCAATACGTACGTATTGGTTGATCGCTTTAAGATGCTGTATCATAGGTATGGTTTTCATTTTAGGGTAAAATCCTTCCTCTGTCCAGTTAGACAAAAGTCGCATGACTTTGTTCAAATGTTGGAGCATCATGTTAATTTTTTAGAATTCTACAAGGATGAAAGGCGGCGGCGGACCCACTTGCGGAATTTCTCCAGAATGATCATGGCGACAGCGAACGGGAGGATGTATATCCAGACTATCGCCGGGATGGCGTTGGTTCCGAAAAGCGCATTTCCCCAACCCGTGTAGTCGATGAATAGGATGATCGCGATTTCCGCCGCGACGCCTGTCAGGATGAGTTTGTTGCTGAAAATGCCGAACGGCTGGCGCGCGCTGCGGCAGAGGAAGACATTGGCGATTTGCATGACCACGATGGCACTCAGGCATGCGGTCGTGGACTGTCGGTAGAGTGGGGCATTTACAGCAAGGGATTCGCCAGCATGCCACCCCCCATGGCGCAGGACAAATGAGTAGGCAGCCATGGCGGCGGTAGCCTGTATCGGGCCGAGAAATAGATAGGCGCGGGCAAGCAATGCGCCGCTGAGCAATTTCTCGGCACGCGGGCGGGGCGGCGCTTTCATGACGTCGGGCCCGGGGCTTTCCGTACCCAGTCCAAGAGCCGGCAGCATGTCAGTGCCGAGGTCGACAGCGAGGATCTGGATGATGGTTAATGGCAGCGGAATGCGGAAAATGACAAAGGCCAGATAGGGAATGAGTTCAGGTACGTTGGAAGTGAGGATATAGGTAAGGAAATTGCGGATATTTACAAATACCGCGCGGCCTTCCTCGATGGCGGCGACGATGCTGGCGAAGTTATCATCCAGCAGAACCATATCTGCGGATTCGCGGGCGACGTCGGTGCCGCTGAGTCCCATGGCGATGCCGACATGTGCCTTGCGCAGCGCCGGGGCGTCGTTCACTCCGTCGCCGGTGACAGCGACAATTTCGTTCTTCTTCTTGAGTGCCGCGACGATGCGCATCTTCTGTTCCGCCTGCACTCGGGCGAAGAGGATTTCCGGAGCATCGAGAGCGAGCTGGAGCTGGATGTTGGTTAAATGGCTGAGCTGTGTGCCGGTGATCACCACTGGATTTTCCGACCGCACCAACCCGATTTCCCGGCCGATGGCTTCCGCTGTTTGTGGGTGATCGCCGGTGACCATGATCACCTTGATCCCTGCAGTGCGGCATTTTTCCAGCGCGGCGGTGACCTCCGGCCGTGGTGGATCTTCGAGGCCGACGAGGCCGCACAAAACCATTTCAGTGTCCGCATCTACGGGGCCGGTCTTTTCCGGGAGGATGCGACTGGCGAAGGCAAGGACCCGCAATCCGTTCTTTCCCATGAGTTCGGCGGCGGACTTATAACTGGCGGCGAGTTCTTCTGACAGATCGACGGTTTCGCCTCTCATGTTGGCACGCTTGCAGCGGGCGAGAACCGCTTCGGGAGCGCCCTTGCAGTAGAGGACGGGCCCGTCCTCGGAGGTGTGGATGGTGGAGAGCCGCCGGTTTTGTGAGTCGAAGGGAATCTCGCTTGTTCGCGGGCGGTCAGGAGGTGAAGGCATCGCGGACTCCGCGAGTTGGACGAGGGCGATTTCCATGGGGTCGCCCAGCCACGCGCCATCCGACTTTTTCAGATCATGGCAAAACGCAGCCACTTCGAAAAACCGGCGGTGCGTTTCTCGAAGGGCTGCGATGTTTGCCTGAGTCGTGTCGGACATGCTTCCGTCGATGAACAGGCGCTTGGCGGACATTCGGTTCTGGGTGAGTGTGCCGGTTTTGTCGGTGCAGATGACGGTGGTGCAGCCGAGCGTTTCGATCGCGGGCAAGTGGCGGATGAGTGCGTTGCGTTTCGCCATGCGTTGCGAGGCCATCGCGAGGGACAAGGTGACCGTCGGCAGCAAACCTTCCGGCACATTCGCCACAATGATGCCGATGGCGAAAATGAAGTTCTCCCAGAACGACAGGCCGATCATCCGGCCGATGAAAAAGAAGACAATGCCCAGCGTGAGTGCCAGCCCTGCGACGATCCGGCTGACGCGGATGATTTCGATTTGTAGCGGTGAAACGGTGTCGTCGGTGGTCTGCGTGAGGTGGGCGATCTGGCCGAAGGCGGAGTGCGCTCCAGTCGCGAAGACCAATGCCTTCGCCTCGCCGGAGACCAGCGAGGTTCCGGCCAGCAGGATGTTGGAACTGCGCTGGATTTCGGCTTCCTCGCAGGGCTCCGCATCGCGCGATGAGGGAAGTGACTCGCCGGTGATGGTGGCGTTGTTGACCCGCACCCCGAAGGCCTCCACCAGCCGGCAATCGGCGGGCAGGATGTCGCCGGATTCCAGCAGGATCACATCGCCGGGCACCAGTTCCTCCGCCGCGATCTGGCGGACGTTTCCCGCACGCAGGACCTTGGTCGAGTGGGGCAGTAGTTTCTTGAGAACCGCCAGCGCCTGCTCCGCCCGATAGGCCTGCCAGAACGAAAACACGCCGTTGATTACGATCACGCCGACGATGGCGAGCCCGAGAAGGGCCATGCCCTGTCCCGGTTGATTCCATTCCGCGAAAAACGCAAGGGCGGCGGCGATCCACAAGATGATTGCGAAAAAATGGATGAACTCTTTGGCGAATGTCAGGAGCATCGGTTCCTTGGCGATTTCCTCTACCTGGTTTTTTCCAAACTCCGCGAGGCGCCGGGCGGCCTCGGCATCATCCAGTCCCGATGCGCGGCTGTTCAGGCTGGCATAGGCATTGGAGGCGGTGAGGTGTTGAATCTTCATAGTACGAGGGATCTATTCCGGGATGGCACGCTCGCCGCGGTGACCACCGAAGCGGATCCATTTTTCCAGCTCTACGACGATGAATGCGGCCGCCGCCACGCCGACGATCCGCATCCATGATGCGGTGCCGATGGGTGCGCTGTGGAACAACAGGTTCATCAGCGGCGCGTGGGTGAAGAGGATTTGCGCACCTAACATGGTCAACGCGCCGACGATGGCCCAGCGGTTCGTGAACCAGCCGATGGCGAAAACGGAGTGGTGGAGCGAGCGGCAATTGAAGAGATAGATCAGCTGGACCATGACGATAGTATTGATCGCCACGGTGCGGGCCGCCGCCAATCCGGCCTGCTCGACCCGCAGCTCCCATAGAAACAAACCGAGCCCGCCGCCCAGCATCATGAGCGACACCAACCCGGTGCGCATGATCAGCGGAAAGGTGAACAACGGCTGCCTTGGCGGGCGAGGCGGGCGGCTCATGATATCACGTTCCTTCGGCTCGAAGGCGAGTGAAAGGCCTAGCAGTGTGTCCGTCAGATTGACCCAGAGCAGTTGCAAGGGGAGCAATGGCAGCGGCAGGGCCAGGACGATGGCGGTGAGGAGCATGAGCGCTTCGCCGAGGTTGGTCGGAATGAGCCAGACGATGAACTTGGTGATATTGTCGAACACTCCGCGCCCTTCCTCCACGGCGGCTTCGATGCTCGCGAAATTGTCGTCGGTGAGAATCATTGCTGCCGCGCCTTTGGCCACTTCCGTTCCGGTGATGCCCATCGCCACACCGATGTCAGCCTGCTTGAGGGCGGGGGCGTCGTTCACGCCGTCGCCGGTCATGGCGACGATGTGGCCACCGGCCTGGAGCGCTTTCACGAGGCGGAATTTCTGTTCGGGCGAGACCCGCGCAAAGACGGCCGTGCGTTCGACTGCTTCGGGAAGGACATCATCGGAAATTTTTTCCAGTTCCCGACCGGAAAGCCCGATGAGTTTTCCGCGTTCCTCCCGGCCCTTCAGTCCGATTTGCACGGCGATGGCGCGGGCGGTGATGAGGTGATCGCCGGTGATGATCTTCACCGCGATGCCGGCCTGCTGGCACTTGCACACGGAGGCGATGGCTTCGAGCCGTGGCGGGTCCATCATTCCTTGAAGTCCGAGAAACGTGAGTCTTCCGGCGACGTGGGTGTGTTCGAGCTTGTCGTGTTTTTCCTCCATGGGGCGGCGTGCGATCGCCAGGATGCGCAGCCCGCGTGTGGCCATCGTTTCCGCAGCTCGATGAACCGCATCCTTGTCGATGGGGACGGGCGCACCGTCTTCACCGAGCTGATCGGAGCAGCGTTCTAGCAGGCGTTCGGGCGCTCCGACTTTGTAAATGACGCGGCCGGGAGTTGAGTCGTGCAGGGTGGCGCGAAACATGTGCTCGGACTCGAACGGGATCGTGTCCAAGGTGGGAGATTCCCGGTTGGCATCGGCTTGGATCACACCGCCTTTTTCAGCAGCGACCAACAGCGCGGCTTCGGTCGGGTCACCTTGGACCTTGAGTTGTCCGTTCTCACGGACGAGTTGGGACGCGTTGCAGAGCACACCGGCGAGAAGGCATTCGGCGAGTGCCGGGTGTGTCGGCACGTTTGCGATCACTCCATCGAGCAGAATGTCGCCCTTGGGTTCGTAGCCCGCGCCGGTCACCTGGTAGAGCTTTCCACCCGCGAAAATTTCCTCCACCGTCATTTGGTTCACGGTGAGAGTGCCGGTTTTGTCGGTGCAAATCACGGTGGTGCTGCCGAGTGTTTCCACAGCGGGAAGCTTGCGGATGATGGCCTGCCGCTTCGCCATGCGGGACACGCCGATGGCGAGCACGATGGTGACGGCTGCGGGAAGGCCCTCAGGAATCGCGCCGACAGCAAGGGCCACCGCCGCCATGAACATGTCCACCGGCGGCTCTCCACGCGCGACGCCAAGGGCGAACGTGGCTGCCGCAAGTGCGAGAATGATCCGGAGCACGTGCTGGCTGAACCGTGCGATTTTTTTTGTTAGCGGCGTCGATATTTCAACGGCACCGGAAATGAGCCTTGCGATGCGGCCGGTCTCTGTTTGGTCGCCTGTGGCCCAGACGACGCTTTCGGCATGGCCCCTGGTGATCAGCGTGCCGGCGTAGGCGAGATTTTTTCGTTCCGCTAGAATCGTGTCCATGGCGAGTGGATCGGCGTGCTTGGCCACGGGGAGTGATTCGCCGGTTAGGGTGGATTCATCAATCTGGAGACTGCGGACGTGGAAGAGCCGCAGGTCGGCGGGCACGCGGTCGCCGGGTTGGAGCAGCACGACGTCCCCCGGCACCAATTGTTCGGAGCGGATGCTGAACTTGCCGCCGCCGCGGCGCACCATCGTTTCCGTGGAGACCATCCGGCTGAGCGCTGCGATGGATTTCTCGGCCTTGCTCTCCTGGAGGAAACCCACGATGGCGTTGATCAGCACGACGCCCATGATCACCGAAGCATCCACCCATTGGCCGAGGAGCGCCGCGACGCCGGCCGCTAGCAGCAGGATATAAACAAGGGGCTGGATGAACTGTTGGAGAAACTTGATCCACCCCGGCGTCCCACGCTGCGGGGTGATCCGATTGGGACCATATTCCTTCTGCCGGCGGCGGACTTCTTCCTCCGGGAGGCCGGTGGACAAATTCACACCGAGGAATCTCACGATTTCCTCGACCGGTAACTGATGCCAGACCCTGTCGGTGGGTTTTGCCATGTGTTGGGAATTTTCTGCTATTCAGGTGGCCCCCCTGCGGCGGTAGATGATGTGATAGACGACGCCGACCATGCCTGCTCCGCCGACGAGATTGCCGAGAGTCACGGGGATGAGATTTCGTAAAACGTCAGTGATGCCGATGTCGGCGTGCAGGAATATGGCAAGTGGCAGGAAATACATGTTCGCCACGCTGTGTTCGAAGCCCGCCGCGACGAATGCGGTGATTGGAAAAACGATGGCGAGAATCTTGTCTGCCACACCACGCCCCGCCATGGCGGTCCAGACGGCCAGACAGACGAGCACATTGCACAGTACTCCCCGGAAAAATGCATCGGCAAAAGGCAGCGCCACCTTCGTCGTGGCGATGGCGACGGCGGTGCGCCAGATATTGCCGTTAGCCATTCCCGGATGGCCGGAGAGCGCTACGATCGTCGCGAGGCCCGCCGCGCCGATGAAATTTGAAAAATAGACGATGACGAAATTCAACAGCAGCTTTCTGGTCGTGATCCGGCGCGCCACACACGCCATCACCAGAAGATTGTTCCCTGTGAAAAGCTCCGCCCCGGCGACGACGACCAGAATCAGCCCTAGCGAAAACACCACGCCCGCCAAGACGCGTGCGACGGCGAAGCCGAGCTGCGCATCGCTCAACACGAGTGTGGAAAATAGCGCGCCGAGCCCGATGAATCCGCCCGCCAGCACGCCGAGCACGACCATCGGAATGAACGGTAGATTCGCTTTTGTCACGCCGACGCTTTCCACCCGCTCGGCAATCTCTCGCGGCGAATAACAATCGAAGCCGAAGATCTCAGGCATGGGTGTTTTCGCCTCCCTTCCTATCGATGCTTACCGCCACGACCTTGTATTCGGGGGTCATGGTCTCCGCATCCCGGCCTTGTCCTGTGAGGTGGTTCAGTCCGGTCGCGCTGGCGTGGAAGGTGGCGAACAGTTCGCCGTCCTTGACCCGCCCGTCGATGTGCAAAGGTAGCTCCGCCACTCCATGACGGCTGGTGGCGCGGACGATTTCACCTTCAGCGATTCCGAGCCGCGCGGCGTCGGCGGGTGAAATATCGAGGGTGTCGGTGCGGCGGAGCTCGCGGTTAGGGGTGCGCATCGTCATGGTCCCGGCATTGAATTGATAGAGTGTGCGGCCGGTCGTCAGCAGGAACGGATGATCCGGTGTCGGCACTTCCGTGGATTCGTGGAAATCGATGCACTGCAGCGGCGCGGTCTTGCAACCCGCGAAGGAATCCGTGTGCAGGATCTTTGTGCCGGGGTGGGATTCATCCGGACACGGCCATTGCAATCCTGCTCCTTCGATGCGGGCGTAGCTGATGCCCGCTCCTGCCTTCCAGACGCTGCGGATTTCATTCCAGATTTCCTCAGCGGAGTGAAATGGAAACGCTCCGCCAAACCCCATCGCATGGGCAACCCCACACACGATCTCCCAATCTGCCAGAGCATGTCCCGGTGCCGGAACCGCTTGACGGACCCGTTGCACGCGTCGTTCGGAATTCATGAAGGTGCCGTCTTTTTCAAAGGGCGATGCAGCCGGCAGGAAGACGTGGCCGAACTCACGCGCGAGTTCGTTGAAAAACAGATCCTGCACGATCACCAGATCGACGCTTCCGAGCGCTTCGTGAGTGCGGATGGTGTCCGGGTTGGTGAACGAGACATCGTAGCCGATCGCCCACAATGCCTTCAGTTCGCTGCGCCCGGCCGCGTCCATCATTTCCATCAGATTTAGTCCTGGAGTAACAGGCAACGGTGTGTTCCAAGCTTCGGTGAAAGCGTCGCGGCCCTGTTCCAGCGGAACAAATCCTGTGAGGTGGCCCGGCTCGCAGCCCATGTGCGCGGAGCCTTGCACGTTGTTCTGGCCACGCAATGGATTCACGCCCGAGCCGGGTTTGCCGAAATTTCCCGTGAGCAGCGCGAGATTCACCAACGCCATCACGCCTTCGGTGCCCTGCACGTGTTCGGTCATCCCGAGGCCGTGGAATGCCATCGCCGGAGCGGTCGTCGCATAAATCCGCGCCGCCTTTCGGATGTCGTCCGCTTTCACGCCGCAGATGGACGCCGCCCGTTCAGGTGGCCACGTGCGGATGAATTCCTGAAATTCCAGGTGGCCGCTCACCCGCTCGCGCAACGCGTCACCGTCCGCCAGTGCTTCATCGAGGATGACGTGGGCGAGGGCATTGAGGAGTGGAACATTCGTGCCAGGCCGCAGTGCGAGATGGACGTCGGCATAACGGGTCAGCTCGGTCGCGCGCGGATCGATGACGATCAACTTTGCTCCATTTAACACGGCCTGCTTGATGCGTGCGCCGACGATCGGATGCCCCTCGGTCGGATTGCAGCCGCAGATGAGAAACGAGGCGGCGTGCTCGATGTCGTCGAAGGAATTCGTCGCCGCGCCGGTGCCGAGCATCCGTTTCATCGCCACGGCGGTGGGGGCGTGGCAAACGCGGGCGCAGCAATCGATGTTGTTGGTGCCGAGAACGACGCGGGCGAATTTCTGTGCCACATAATTCTCCTCATTGGTGCCGCGGGCCGAGCCGAGCATGCCGATGCTTTGCGGGCCGTGCGTATCGAGAAGGCCGCGCAGGCGTGTCGCGACAAACGCGTTCACCTCCTCCCATGTCACCGTGCGCCATTCCGATCCCTCACGGATCATCGGCTCGCGCACGCGGTCCGATGCATGGGTGAACCCGAATGCGTAGCGGCCCTTCACACAGAGATGGCCTTTGCTAACGGGGGCGTTGTTCACCGGTTTTACCTGCACGATGCGGTCATTCCGCGTGCCGACGAGCATTTCACAACCGGTCCCGCAATACGGGCAGGTCGTGCGGGTCCACTTTTCCGGCATGCCGTTTTCGAGAACCGAGCGGTCTTCAATTGCTCCGGTCGGGCAGGTATCCGCACAGGCACCGCAGCTCACGCAATCGCTTTCCAGCAAGCTCGCTCCCTTGTTCGGCAGGATGCGTGTGGCATCACCGCGGTTCCAGGTGCGCCAGGCGAATTGCCCTTGCAGCTCATCGCAAATTCTAACGCACCGCGAACAGGTGATGCATTGCGCCATGTCCACATGGAGATAGGGATGTGTGGTGTCGGTGAAATGGGAGTGCGTGCCATCGCCGTGTGCGCTGACACCGTAACAGCGCAGCCAGTGATGGAATGACTTGTCGGGCGCTTGTTTGATCGCCGCCGCCGGATAGTGCGCGGCTTGCAGCCGCAGCAATGTGAGACGCGCGTCCTCGATCACCGCTGAATGCGTCTCGATTTGCATGCCGTCTGTCAGGGGTGTGTTGCAGGCGGTGGCATGGTGGTTCCAACCTTTCACCGCCACTACGCAAAGCCTGCACGCTCCAGTCGGATGCAGCCGATCGTCGTGACAGAGCGTCGGCACGTCGATATTTCGAAGGCGCAAAGCGTCCAGAATCGTCGCGCCCTCGGGCGCTTCGCATGGCTGACCGTTGATGGTTAGGTGAAGCATGACTTCACCTCCTCTCCATAGTAGTGCAGTACGGATTCCGCGAACGCACCGAGTCCGGTGCCGTGGCCGCAGAGGCTGGTCATTTTCAGTGCTCTTGCGATTTCCCTCCACTCGATGTCATCGAATTTTGTGCGGACTGCATTGGCGAAAATCTCCTCGATGCGCCTGGCTCCGAGACGGCAGGGCGTGCATTTGCCACACGACTCATTGGCACCAAACGAAAATACATGGCGCACGAGGGAGGCGATGGAAGTGGTTTCATCAAACGCGATCACTCCACCATGCCCGACGCTTGCACCGATGGCCGCGAGTTCCTCAAAGCCGAAGCGCGTGTTCAGTAATTCCGGCGGAATGATGCCTGCAAGCGGACCCCCGACGAGCACTCCCTTGAGCGTGCCGGTGCGCAGGCCTCCGCCGATTTCCTCGACGATGTGTCTCACCGAAAAACCGAACTCGACCTCATACAATCCGGGGTGTTTGAAAAGCGAGTTGAGCGAAACCAGTTTTGTCCCCCGGCTCTGGGTGCAGCCCAGCACATGATAGGCTTCGCAGCCCTGCCGGATGATCCACGGCACATTGGCGAATGTCTCCACATTGTTCGTCACCGTAGGCTGGCCGAAAAGACCACGCTCTGTTGGATAGGGTGGCCGGGCGGTTATCTCGGGACGCTTGCCCTCGATGGAGAGCAGCAGCGCGCTTTCCTCACCGCAGATATAGCTTCCATGGCCTACAAAAACTTCGATATCGAAATCCAACTCTCCGCCCAAAACTCCGAAATCACGCGCTTCCGCCAACGCGTGATCCAGCGAAGTGTGAGCGGCGGGATACTCGTGGCGCAGATAGATCCAGCCTTTCGTCGCCCCGGTGGCATAGGCGGCGATCGCCATGCCTTCGATCAGCGCGTGCGGGTCGTTCTCCATCAGAAAGCGATCGCTGAATGCTCCGGGATCGCCCTCGTCCGCATTCGCGACGATATACTTCGGCTGCGCTGGTTGGGCGGCTGCCGCCCGCCACTTGAGTCCGGTGGGAAATCCCGCGCCGCCCCGGCCGCGCAGACCTGAGTCTTCGATCGTTGCGAGCACCGCTTCGCGTGATTCGGTGAGAGCCTGATCCAATGCCTGATAGCCGCCGGCGCGGCAGTAGTTTTCGAAAGTCCATACGCCACCTTGTGCCAGCCTTTTGAGCAGGATCGCTTCACGCGAATGGACTTCCATCCGCGGCCGGGTTTTCGAAAGTCCGATGGCTGGCGCTTCGAAGCAACGTCCGAGACAACAAACGCGCGGGCTGCCAACCGGCTGGGGCTCGCCACGGGAATTGTGGGCGACGAAACAGGCCGTACCCGAGCAGGCGCATCCGGCAAGGTCGCAATCATTCAGATGATAGAACGACGCGATCTCCGGCCCCGGTTCGTAACGGTGATGGACTGGTGAAAATGTGCTCATGGGATCATCAGTCGTTCGTTAGGAGTGATAGATCGTCTTCCGGGAGGCTCTGTTCGCAGGCTTTCAACAGCGTGTGATTTGCAGCTTCTTGTTTTCCGTCGATCTTCGACGATGAAGATTTCCTTCGCCGATGGGCCTCAGTGCTGGTGCTGCTCCTCTTTGGAGGGAGCTGCGGAGGGCTCCGGCTCTGCCTCGACCAGTGTTTTGTATTGCTGGACCAAGCGCGTCACGACGGCGGCCATTGCCTCGATTTTTTTTGGGCCGACGGAGCCGTTCATTTCAGTGACGAGTTTGTCGAGTTCCTCGATCTGTTCATGGATTTGAGGAGTGGCGGCCATTTTCTTTTTCATCATCATCATTTCACACATCTCGCATTTCGCGGGAGGCGATGCGGGTGCCGGCGGCGGAGCTGTTTCTTCAGCACGGGCAGCGGGAGCGATGAGGTTGAGCAGCAAGGCGGCTGCGGAGAGTAGTGTTGTTTTCATGGTTTTGTCTTGTTGCGTGCTAGATCGGAGTGGAGAGGGCTTGTTCTTTCTCGATGATCGCAAGGGTCGTTTTGAGCACGGTGTCCGGGTTGAGGGAGATGCTATCGATGCCTTCCTCTACAAGAAATCTGGCAAAATCCGGATAGTCGCTAGGGGCTTGTCCGCAGATGCCGATCTTGCGTCCTTTTCTCCGGCAAACGGCGATGACCTGGGCGATCATGGTTTTGACGGCGAGGTTTTGCTCGTCGAAGAGAGGCTCGATGATCTCGCTGTCGCGGTCCACGCCGAGGATGAGCTGGGTCAGGTCGTTGGAGCCGATGCTGAAGCCATCGAAAATATCGCAGAACTCGACGGCGAGAATCACGTTGCTCGGGATCTCGCACATCACGTAGATTTCCAAGCCGTTCTCCCCACGCCTGAGGCCGTGTTTGGCCATTTCCTGATGGACCTTGATGCCTTCCTCGATGGTGCGGCAGAAGGGGATCATCAGCTTAAGGTTGGTGAGTCCCATCTCATCACGGACTTTTTTCGCGGCCCGGCATTCGAGAGCGAATCCAGCCTGATAGCGCGGATGATAGTAGCGGCTGGCCCCACGGAAACCGAGCATCGGGTTTTCCTCGAGCGGTTCATAGGCCATGCCGCCGATGAGGTTGGCGTATTCATTGGTCTTGAAATCGCTCAGCCGGAGAATCACTTCTTTCGGATAGAATGCGGCGGCGAGGGTGGCGACGCCTTGGGCGAGTCGATCCACGAAATATTGAGGTTTGTCCAAATAGCCGGTAGTCAGGCGGGCGATTTCGGCCTTGGCGTCCTGATTGGCCAGGGTGTTGAAATTGACCAATGCCATCGGGTGGATCTTGATATGATTGCTGACGATGAACTCCATCCGTGCGAGGCCCACTCCGTCGTTAGGAAGGAAACTGAGTGAAAACGCCTCCTCGGGGTTGGCCAGATTGAGCATCACTTTCGTAGCGGGGCGGGCGAGATCCTTGAGGTTGGTCTGTTGGATCCGGAATGGCAGGACTCCTTCGTAAACGAATCCGGTTTCTCCTTCCGCACAGCTCACCGTGACCATCTGGCCGTCAATGAGCGCGTTCACATCCTTTTCCGCGCCGACGATGGCGGGCACGCCGAGTTCCCGGCTGACAATGGCCGCATGGCAGGTCCTGCCGCCGCGGCGGGTGACGATGGCGGCGGCCTTGTTCATGATCGGCTGCCAGTCGGGATCTGTCTTTTCGGCAACCAGGATTTCACCTGTTTGGAATTGGCCGATCAGGCTGGGGTCTTTGATCACACGGACGCGACCGGTGGCGATCCTGCTTCCGACGCTTTGTCCGCTGGCAAGGACCTTGCCGCGTGCATCGAGATGATAGGTTTCGAACATATCGAGATCCTTGCGGGATTGCACGGTTTCGGGACGTGCCTGGACGATGAATAGTTCGCCTGTCTCTCCGTCCTTCGCCCATTCCAGATCCATCGGCATGGGCCTGCCGCGTTTGGTGGAATAATGGTCTTCGATGACGCAGGCCCAGCGGGCGAGTTGCAAGGCTTCATCATCGGTGATGGCGAACTTCGCGCTGTCCTCGGCGGAGACGGGAACGTTTCCCACCGTCCTCGCGCCATTGGATTGATAGACCATTCGGACCTCCTTGCTGCCGAGTGTTTTCCGCAGGATGGGCCGGAAGCCGCTCTTTAAAGTGGTTTTGAAAATGCAGTATTCATCCGGCGTGAGGGATCCTTTCACCACGTTTTCGCCAAGGCCATAGGCCGCGCTAACAAGAACCGCATCGCGAAAGCCGGTCTCCGTGTCGATCGTGAACATTACGCCGGAGCAAGCGAGATCCGAGCGAACCATATGTTGCACACCGATGCTCAGAGCGATCTTGAAATGATCGAAGCCCTTGTCCACGCGGTAGCTAATCGCACGATCGGTGAAGAGCGAGGCGAAGCAACTCTTGCACGCGTCCAACAGGGCATCGACGCCGGTAATGTTGAGGAATGTTTCCTGCTGGCCTGCGAAACTGGCATCCGGCAGGTCCTCGGCGGTGGCGGACGAACGCACGGCAACAGAGGGCGCATCCGGGGCGGAGCTTTGCAAACGCTGATAGGCCGTAGTGATTTCCTTTTGTAAATCCAAGGGGAGCGTGGACTCGAGGATCGCACTTCGGATCGTATTGGCGCGTTCGCCAAGGCTAGCCACATCATGGCTGTCGAGGCCTGCGAGTGCGGAACGGATGATGGGATCGAGCTTTGCCTCGCGGATGAAATGGCGGTAGGCATCGGCGGTTATGGAGAAGCCGTTGGGGACTTTCACTCCCTTACCCGCCAATTCCCGGAACATCTCACCGAGAGATGCGTTTTTTCCACCCACGAGAGGGACGTCGTCGATGGTGGTGTCTTCAAACCATTTGATGAAGGGTTGCGCAGGCATGGAAAATGGGTGTGAGGGGATCTCTTGATGCGGATCGAATGCTTGGTCAGGTGTTATACCGGCATGGCAGGGACGACGAGGGTGGGAACGGTCGCCTTGCGGAGCATTCCCTCCGCGACGCTTCCGAGAAGCAATGACGTCAGCGCACCGTGTCCGTGGGACCCGACGACCACCAAATCGGCGACACTCTCGTTGACCTCTTTGAGCAGTTCATGGAGCGGGGCACCCTCGGCCATCTTCGTGGTGACATGTGGCAGCTCAGCCCGCACTTTCGTGAGGAGTTCGCCCATCAGTTGCTCGGCCCGACGTTGGGTTTCCTTCCGGAATTCCCCCATCGCTGGGAACTCCGCCATGGAGAAACCATAGGTCGTGAAACCGGGTTCCGGCTCGATGACGTGAAACAGTTGCAAGTTTGCATTGAAGCATTTCGCAATATTGACAGCCATTTTCGCAACAGCCGGTGTGGCGTTTGAAAAGTCCACTGCGGCGATGATGGTTTTCATAGCACTACACTTATAGGTCATGAAACAGGTGATTGGAAACGAATAGTGACCATTGTATTGTAAATGAGGATTGATGCGCGGGGCACCGGGCGATCACAGGCCGACGGGAAATGTTTCCGGAACTTCATCCTGGCTCCATGCTGCCGTTTTTTCCAGTGGCTCGACGGCGCGGGTTTGGTCGAAATGCAGGACCGCGTCGAATTGTCCCGCGAGGTTGGCATCGAAGTAATGATGCCGGCGTTCGGTGTCTGATAGGTAAACCACGCCGATCGCGCGCTCGAGCCGGGGCTCCTTCAATGCGGTGACCGCCGGGGTTTCCTCAGTGAGATCGATCCAGAATTTCGGAATTCCAACTTGGTGAAACAGGTGCTCGTAACTTCCTTCCAAGGCGGGACGCACCAGTTTCCGTTCCTCGGAGAGATGCCAGCCGGAAGCCGCTGTCACGCTGCCGATACTGGTGGTGAATCCTATCAGTTTGCACTGGCCGGGAAACGTTTGCCGGGTCAGTTGTCCCAGGTTCAATTCGCCGCGGCTCGCCATTTCAGTGGCCCGTGCGTCACCCAAGTGCGAATTGTGGGCCCAGACGACCACCTTGGCCGATCCATGATGGGACTGGAGATGGGCCATGAGACTGACCAGAGTTTCCATCATGTGCTCGTCCCGCTGATTCCATGAGGATGCTTCCGAGTCGAACATCTTTCGATAGTATTCCTCGGCGTTTTTGACGACGCGTGCGTTTTGCTCGGCGAAAAAGAATTCGTCCGCAGAAGCAGGGCCATTGTGTGAGAGATATTTGATTTCCTTGGCGCGGAGATCGACGAACTGTTTGACCACCTCGTTGCGGCAGCCTTCGCCCATGCCGGCAACCACCATCAGACCATAGTGCTGCGGATCGCGGCCGTAGCGGTTGATGCAGCCATAGAGAGCCCTCGCCCTTGCGGCCTCCACCGGATCCTTTTGCTCGAGATAGCTGACCACCTCATCGATGGATTTGTGGAGACTGTATAAATCCAATCCATAGAATCCCACCTGATGCGGTAGTGAATAGACGCGTTCGTTATGATCGTGCAGCCAGCCGATGAAATCCAAAACATCGGCATTCCGCCACATCCACGATGGAAACCGCTCGAACCCGGCAAGGGCCTCCACCGCATCCTTGCAATCCGATTCGCCGCGCACGTACCGGTTGACCTGATAGGCGTCCGGCCAGTCGCCTTCGATTGCCACGGCATTGAATCCTTTTTCCTCGATGAGGCGCTTCGTGATCACGGCTCTCTGGTGATAGAATTCATGGGTGCCGTGGGTGGCCTCGCCGAGAAGAACGATGCTGGAATCACCGATCATCTCCAGCAGTCCGTCGTAATCACCGGCCGATCCCGTGAGAGGCTTGGCGTGCTCTCGGATTTTGGTGAGCACGCTTTTTTCAGAGGGGCAATCGGCCGGTATCGAATCGCCGGGTTTCGCCTGATGTTGGATTTCTGCGAGAATCTTGCGGACCTGGTTGTCGTCGGTTTGCGGAAAATCATGATACCATCGGCCGACGGCTTCAAAGGGGTCGGGGGTGAGCAAGGTGATCACCTTGTCCGCTTCCTGGCTGAGTTGCTTGATGGCATCCGGGGGGGCGACCGGAACCGCGACGATGATCTTGCGGGCTCCTTGATGGCGTAGAAGTTCGATCGCGGCAGACATCGTGGAACCAGTGGCGATGCCATCGTCCACAAGGATCACGGTATTTCCCGCGACGGCGGGTGCCGCCCGGCCATTTCGATAGAATTTCTCCCTGCGCTCCAGTTCGGACCTTTCCAACTGCGTGACGGATTCGATTTGTTTCCGGGTAATGCCAAGCATCGAGATGAGATCCTCGCTCAGCACCCGGACGCTACCGCTGGCGATCGCTCCGAAGGCCAATTCCTCATGACCGGGAACTCCCAGTTTTCGGACAAGCAGCACGTCGAAGGGTAAATGCAGTTTTCTAGCAATCTCTGCGGCGACGGGTACTCCCCCTCGTGGCAGGGCGAGGAGGATCACATTGTCCAGTCCGGCGAATTCTGACAGGACTTCGGCCAGCCGACGGCCAGCTTCACTTCGGTTGGGAAATTTCAGTTGTGTTGACATCGCTTTTATGTCGGGTGGTTCAGTTATGCCTCTTGATCGGCAGATGGCATTCAAACCATGATGCTGCGAGCTGGGCCACCTGCTCCAATGCCCCTGTCTCACTGAAGAGATGGCTGGCTCCGGGAATCAGAGTGATATTTTTCTCGCAGGACAGCCGGTTATAAGTTTCCCGATTCCAATGGATGATCGGTAAGTCGAGTTCTCCAACGAGAAGCAGCGTGGGTGCGTCGACCCAATCGACGGCATCGCCTGCGAGATCGGTGCGCCCGCCACGGGAAACGATGGCGCGGATCTCGGGAATCCGTGCTGCGGCGGTAAGAGCGGCCGCAGCTCCCGTGCTCGCACCGAAATATCCGATGTCCAGTTCATCGAGGCTGTCCTCCTGCTGGGCCCAACGCGTAACATCGATCAATCGACGTGTGAGAAAAGGAATGTCAAAACGCAGTTCATCGGTTCGCCCCGTTTCGGAATCCTCGATGGTCAAAAGATCGAACAGCAGCGTTGCGAGGTGATGATGATGCATTTCATCCGCGACCATCCTGTTTCTTGGGCTGAAGCGGGAACTGCCACTGCCATGCGCGAAGATCACGAGGCCCTTGGCCCCGTTGGGAATTGAGAGATTTCCCAGAAGCGTCGCATTCCAGCAGGGAATATTGACCTCCTGTTCTCTCAAACTGGAAAGGTAAGTGTTCATATATGATTCAGATTGGAATTATGAAAAATCGGTTCAATGATCACATGGAAGATCCGGACATGACCGCAGAAGCCGGCGGATGATTTGCTCATCCGCCGGTTCCATTGATAGTCGCTGTCAGTCGATTTTAACTTCGATCGGTTTGGTGGCGGACTCTTTGCTTTTCGGGATATTCAGCGTGAGCATGCCGTCCTTATAGGTCGCGGTCATCTCGTCTGATTTGGAGCCTTCCGGCAGAGAGAAGCTTCGCTCGAACGATCCATAGGCGCGCTCGATCCGATGATACTTCTTGTTCTTTTCTTCTTTCTCAAACTGACGCTCGCCGCTGATGCGCAGCATGCCATTTTCGACGACGACCTTGACGTCTTCTTTTTTGACTTCCGGTAGCTCGGCCTTGATGACGAATTCGTTGTCATCTTCGGTCACGTCGACCAAGGGGGCCCAGTCAGCCAGGCCGCGCGAACCGTCGCCGTTCCCGCGTGAGGATCGCCCGAAGAAGGTGGACAGCCTGTTCTGCATTTCATTGAGTTCATTGATCGGATTCCAATTGATTAGTGTGTTCATGGGATTCTTTGTTCCGGCGTGGGGGTGAGATGCCAGAGCTGTTCGCCGGATTGACCGGCTCTGGCAGTCGATGCGGGGGGGCTGATAGGGTGCTTCCCGATATAGTGATCATGTACAAATCAGACAATATTTGCTCCACGGTTATTGTCGGTGATTGACCGTTTATTATGCTTCGTTGTTGTGGAAAATCAGGAAGCATTTTTTATCGGAGCGGCGATTCGAGATCGCCTGTTACCGAAGCAGCTATTGGACTTGATGGGCGCCGTTCTTCAGCTCCATGCCGGGGAGTCCTTTGCGATACTGAGTGGGAGATTGCCCTGTGATCTCTCTGAAAACCCGGTTGAAATGGGTGAGCGATTGAAAACCTACCTCGTATGCAACCTCGGAGATGCGGGTGGACGGCTGGATCAGCAGGTTCTTGGCTGCCTCCACCCGTGTTCGGGAGATATATCCAGTGAGCGTTAGTCCCGTGGTCTCCTTGAACTTCTTGCAAAAATAGCAACTGCTCAGATGTGCTTGGTCGGCGACGGTTTTCAAATCCAAAGGCTCGCTGAGATGTTGCCGGATGAACTCCCGGGCTTTGGAAATGTTCAATGCTTCGGGGGTGTCCTGGTGGATTTCAAGCTGATTGACGAGCTGCGCCAATTGCTCTGCAAAGATAGCCAAGAGATCGAGGGCGGATCCATATTGTGCCGGAGAGATGACGGGTGTTGCAAAGTATGCGTGGCGCAGCTCGGTCTCATTCGCGTGGACTCCGGATTCTTTCAAATGATACAGGATCTCCGAAAAGCGTGCCTGCGTGAGTTTGTGAATCGCGACTTCTCCCGTCGCCAAATACGCGATGGTCTTTTCACCGCTTCGGATGGGGACGCTGCTTTCACATAATCCGGCGAAACAAGTCCAGGTGGCAGGTTCCACATTGCCCGTTGCCGTGAGTTTGCGCAGGGTGAGCATGCAGGAGGCGCATGTCTGATTTTTCGGAGACAGCATTTCGCAAAACTTGTTTCGACGATATGTGCTGCTTTGCACGGTTCGGCTACCATCGGCCGGAAGCAGGCGGAGTGGTAATCCAGTGGCACAGATGAATGAACGCACATATCGATGATAGAGGGACAGCCGCCCGATTGCGGCGGCGATTCCATTGGTGGAGTCCGCAATCTCGCTTTGCGTCTGCGGATTCAGCTCTTGATTCGAAATGTCCGGTTCGACGCCAGATACTTTCATGGAGTGAGGGTTTAATGGGGGGACGGAACGAAGAATTCGCAGACATGCCAACGGACGATTTGTCCGAGCAGGTATCACGAAATGACAGATCGGGATCCGATCAGTTCGAGTAGGTAAGACGACTGTCGAGGCTTTGACCAATACATTCCTCTCTCCGTTCAGGATCCCCAGCATGAGCTGTGCGTACGGAATTTTCCGGGGGGGCATTGGTGTGCTCCCGGTTGCCTGCTAAGATGATGATAGATCGCCGCGCCTGAAATAAGACCCGGCTTTCCGTCAGCGTTTCATGGGAGCCTCGATGATTCCCTCGGCGGTTTCCTGCTTGAGGCGGAGCTGGCCACAGGCGGCGTCGATATCATGGCCTTTTTCAAGGCGGAGATTGGCAGTGACCCCGGCATTTTTCAAAATTTCCTGGAAGGCGCGGCAGTGATTGTTCGGCGGGCGTTTCCATTCCAGTCCCTCGACCGTGTTGTAGGGGATGAGATTCACCTTCGCGCCTAGACGTCGGGCGTGACGGGCGAGGATGGCGGCTTGTTCGAGTGAATCGTTGACGTCCTGGATGAGGATGTATTCGAGCGTGAGCTTTTGGTTCTTCTTTGAATTCCAATAATCCAGCGCTTCAAAAAGCTCGGCGACCGGCCACTTCTTGTTCACCGGCATGATCTGCTGGCGGACGTCATCGGTGGCACCGTGCAGGGAAATCGCGAGGCGGATCTGCTGCGGGTGCTCGGCGAGTTTTCGGATCTGCGGAACGAGGCCGGAGGTGGAAATCGTGAGGTGGCGGGCACCGAGATGGAGTGTTTTTTCCCCAGTGATCAGCGAGATGGCGGCTAGCAAGTTATCCAAATTCGCCATCGGCTCGCCCATGCCCATGAAGACGAGGGAATCGACGCGCTCGCCGGAAAGCTGCTCGGCGGATAGGACCTGCCCGGCGATTTCTGATGCGTCGAGATTGCGTGTGAATCCGGCGAGGCCCGAAGCGCAGAATTTGCAGCCATACGCACAGCCGACTTGCGAGGAAACGCAGAGTGTGCGGCGGTCGGACTTTTCTCCATAAAGCGCGGGGTTCGCCGGGATCAGCACGCTCTCCACATAGCGGCCGTCGTGCAGGCGGAAAAGGAACTTCCGCGTTGTGTCGGCGGAGCCTTGCGTGGTGCTGTGTTCGAGCGCCGTGAGTCGGAATGACTCGGTGAGTTTTGCCCGCAACACGGCGGGGAGATTCGTCATCGCATCGTAGGACGTGACCTTTTTTTTCCAAACCCATTCGAGGATCTGTGCGGCACGGAATGCAGGCTCGCCCGCCTCCTTGAGCCATGCGGCGAGGGATTCTGGAGATTGGCCGGTGAGAGCGGGAATCATGGTGATGAGTTGGAGTGGAGGAGTGGAGGAGTGGGTGAAATCAGGATTTCAAAAGCTGGAGATCGAGGCCTTGCGGCTGGAATTGGCGGAATGCTTTATCGTTGGTCACGAAGCGGAGTTTCCCTGAAATGGCAAAGGCTGCCAGATAAGCATCCATCCAAAGCTTCGGCGAGGCGGTATTGCGATTGGCGAGCCGGAGCCAGAGATCGCGCGTGCCGACGGGCTCGTCAATGAATGTTACGTTTGGCTCTGATTGCCATTCATTCAGCAATCGGATGGCACCCTCGTTGGTAATCACTGGCGATTCATACATGGTTTGAATCGGGACAGTGGACAGAAGCCGGACAATGGATTGCTCGGTGGAACGGCAGAAACAGGCGGGACACTCCGCTGTCGTTTCGTCGATCAGGTCCACTGCCGCGGCATGAGATCCGTGGCGGTCGAAGGCGATGGCGAGCCAGACATTCGAATCAATGAGAAGTCCCCGCACGCTGCAAATCCTCCTCAAGTTGGGATTCTTCGATCAAACGCTCAAGTTCTTCGAGTGTCGGCGCGGGTTTCTTAGATGGATTGCATTTGATATAAGGAAATCCGCTGGCACTGCGTGAGATGACGAGGGGTGGTGCTTCGATGGGGAGGGCGGGCGCGGATGCGAGGCTGTCGCGAATGGCGTCCGCAACCACGTCTTTGAGTTTTCGGCCCTGCGTGGCGGCGCGGATTTTCATCCCCCGCATGAGGTCGTCAGGAATCTCCAAGGTGGTTTTCATGGGAGGAATATTTCCATAAAAATGGTTCTATGTCAAATTTCGCCTCACTCCAGCGCCGACCTCAGGTCCGCAGCTGCGCTGCGGGCGCTGGCGGGGGGATTGGGCACGAAGGCGAAATCGTCGTCCATTTCCGGGGTCAGAATATGGTCGGCTTTGCTGGAATCGAGGGTGAGCGTGGCGGCTTCCTGGTGGCTGGCGGCGACTTTGCTGGCTCGGGCGAGTGCGGCGAGGGCTGCGGGTGGCGCACCATTGGCCGATTGTAAACCACGCGGGATGTTGTCGATCGGTTCCAGATTCGTGATGGTGGCGGCTTCCGGAGCGGCTTTGAGATCTTCAAATTTCCGGGCGGTTGTGAGGACGCGGGTTTCGAAGGAGCCGATGGCGTTGTTATAATTTTCCACGGCGTTGCCGAGCGAACGACCGAGTTTGGAGAAATGCTCGGCGAGTTTTCCGAGGCGCTCGTGGAGCGTGCGGCCGAGTTGGGAAATTTCCCGGGCATTTTCGGCGATCGATTCCTGACGCCAGCCGAACGCGACGGCCCGCAGCAGGGCGATCAGCGTGGTAGGAGTGGCGAGGATCACGCCTTGATCCACGCCGCGTTCGATGAGGCCGGGATCGCTTTGAAGGGCGGCGGAGAAAAACGATTCGCTCGGCAGGAAGAGGACGACGAATTCAGGAGCTTGGGCGAATTGCGCGGAGTAGTTTTTCGAGGAAAGCTGCTGGATATGTGTCCGGACCTGACGGGCGTGGCGATGCAAAGATTCCTCGCGAACGGCGTCTTCGGTGGCTTCGAGCGCATCGAGGTAGCCATCCATCGGGGTTTTGGAATCGACGACGATCGTCTTGCCGCCGGGCAGGCGGACGATGAGATCGGGGCGGAGTTTTTTGCCTTCGTCCGTGGTCGAGTTGTGCTGCACCTCGAAATCACAATGTTGCTGCATGCCGGCGAGTTCGACGACACGGCGGAGCTGCATTTCGCCCCATTGGCCGCGGCCGGTGGGTTGCCGGAGGGCTTTGACGAGAGAGGCGGTTTCGCGTTGGAGGCCGAGCTGGCCTTCTCCCAGGGCGCGGACTTGCTCCTTGAGCTCGGAGTAAGCGCCTTCACGGGCTTTTTCAATTTCGCCGATTCGGAGTTCGAATTTTCCGAGCGATTCGGCGACCGGTCTGACGAGCGTTTCGATCGCGATCTTGCGCTTTTCGATCTCGCCCTTGGCTTCCTCGGTCTGGGTGGCGAGAGAGGATTTCGCGAGGTGGAGAAATTGCTCGGAACTGGACTTGAGGGCGTCGGCAGAGAGGGCTTTGAACGTGTCGGAGAGTTTGATTTCCGCGCGTTCCAGAAGCGCTTGTTTCTCGTTGGCGGCCTTGATTTCGCTATCGAGGCGGGAGCGGATTTCGGTGAGTTGGTTGCGGAAAGTCTGGGCGTCCTGCTCGTTGCGCTCGGCCTCCGAGCTGGCGAGGGCGAGGCGGGCTTCGATTTCCGAGGAGCGGCGTTCTTCGGATTTCAAACGCTCGGCGGCGGCGGAAATTTTTGCGGATGCGGCGAGTTTCGTGAAGAGCCAGCCGAAAAACAGGCCGCCGATGGCGACGGCGATTTCAGGGAGGAAAGGTTGGAGTTCTGGTGGAATCATGGATTTGTCCTTGCGGGAGACGGCTGGCTCGGTTTCGTCTAGAGCGTCGCTTGTTTCCATCGTGGTATCGAATGGTCCGGCGATACGCAAACCAAACTCCACTACTCCAATGGCATTCACACTCCCCGAACGTGGCTACGCTTACGATGCGCTCGAACCCCATATCGACGCTCGGACGATGGAAATCCATCACTCGAAGCACCACCAAGCTTACATCACCAACGTCAACAACGCCCTCGCAGGAAAAGCGGATCTCGAAGCGAAATCCCTCTGCGAACTCATCGGTGACCTCGCCTCCGTGCCGGAAGACATCCGCACGGCGGTCCGCAACAACGGTGGCGGTCATGCGAATCACTCGTTCTTCTGGAAAGTCATCGCTCCCGGTGGTGCCAAGGCTCCTTCCGGCGATCTCGCAGCCGCCATCGACAAGGCATTCGGCTCCTTCGATGCCTTCAAAGAAGCATTCGGAAAAGCAGGTGCCACCCGCTTCGGCTCCGGCTGGGCGTGGTTGGTGAAAAAGGACGATGGCTCGCTCGCCGTCTGCTCCACTGCGAATCAGGACTGCCCGTGCATGGGCGCAGCCGTCGCCGGTTGCGATGGCAAGCCGATCCTCGGACTCGATGTCTGGGAGCACGCCTACTACCTCCACTATCAGAACCGCCGCCCTGACTACATCGCCGCGTTTTGGAACGTGGTGAACTGGGATGTCGTCGCTGCGAATTTCGCCGCCTGATTTTTCCCGAACTTCCCGAAACGCGTCCGGCTCCACCGAGTCGGGCGCGTTTTTCGTTTTTCCAAAGTCCGGGAATTGGTGCTAAGCCTCTTGCGTGAGTCCACCTGATTGCCCGCAATTGCCAGAACTGGGCGCTGAGCACCACATTACCGAGGAGGAAATCCGCAAGCAGGAGATCTTTGAATTGGAAAACCCCGACCGGAACCTGCTTTCCGGGCCGAGCTCGCGCATTCGTGACCTGACGACTCTCGTGCGGGTCGCCCGCGACTTGCTCCGTGGATTCCGCGCCCTGCATTTCGCCGGGCCATGCGTGACGATTTTCGGCTCTGCCAGAACGAAGCCGGGGACGCGTTATTACGAAATGGCGCGGCACATGGGCGAGGCCTGCGCGCAGCTCGGATTTACCGTCATCACCGGCGGCGGGCCTGGAATCATGCAGGCGGGAAATCAAGGCGCTTACGAAGTCGGCGGACGTTCGTTAGGCGTGAATATCGAGCTGCCGTTCGAGCAAAAACTCAATCCCTACGTCCATCGCTCGGTGACGATGAAATACTTTTTCACGCGCAAGGTGGTGTTGGTGAAATATTCCTACGCGTTCATCGTGATGCCAGGCGGGGCGGGGACTCTGGACGAAATGTTCGAGACGATGACCTTGATCCAGACCGGGAAACTGAAGATTTTCCCGGTCGTTCTAATGGGGAAGGATTACTGGCAGCCGCTGATGGATTTTGTTTATCGAATGGCGGAGGAGGGGACGATCAGCCCCGACGATCCGGAGCTGATTTTCTTCAGCGACGACGTCGAGGATGCCAAGGCACACCTCCAACGGCATGCGGTCCGGCAGTTCGGATTGCGTAGAAAACAGCACCCGCAGCCCATCAAGATCCTGGGGGAAAGTGGAGTGTAAGACAGACATTCCTGTCTGTTCTCCGGGCGCACTGAATCAAGAACAGACAGGAATGCCCGTATCACGCTTCAGAACAGGCAGGAACACCTGCATCACACCTTCGGCAGGAAAAATCCGCGCTGTTTCTCTGAAATCGGCAGGCCGAGTTTCTCCATCACCGCGAGCATGTCCTCCCAGACCTGGCGTTTCACCGGATTGCTGCCGCCGCTTTGCAGCAGATAGCTCGGGTGATAAGTTACTCTGACAGGGGTGCCCCCGAAATCATGCCATGTGCCGCGCATCGAGGTGACGTTGCCTTCGACTCCGAGCAATCCTTCCGCCGCCGTGCCGCCCAGAGCGATGATCAACTGCGGCTGGATAATCTCGATTTCCGCCCGGACAAACGGCATGCACACTGCCATTTCCTCGGGGGTCGGTTTGCGGTTATTGGTCGTTTGATTCGCAGTGGCAGGGCGGAATTTGACGATGTTGGAAATATAGACTTCCTCGCGTGAAATCCCCATCGCCTTGAGAATGTCGTTCAACTTCTGCCCGGCCGGACCGACGAATGGCTCGCGTTCCCTTTCCTCTTGATAGCCCGGTGCTTCGCCGATCAACATGACCCGCGCATCCGGGTTTCCTGTCGCGAAAACCATCGTTTCCCGCAAGGTGCCGAGAGCGCGCGCCGGAGCCCAGGTTTCCGCCTGGCGTCGCAGATCCGAGAGTTTTCCGACCCGGGTGCTGCTTTCCATCGTCAATTCCAGCGCCGCCGCCGGAGCAGGTGGCTGCGGAGTTTCAGCTGGCATTTCGACTCGTGGAGAAATTTTCTGAACCTCGGCCTTCACCCCCGCACGTGCCCGATTGAAAAGCTCCCGCAGCCCGTCGCGAGCACCTTCATCAAGGTGTACATGGCTCACGCCGCGGGCTTGTTCAGCTTCGAGGAATTCCAGCAGCACATCGACAGGACGAATCACGGCGCAACGCTAGCGATTTGCCTCGCGACGTGCAACCGCTGGATTCGCCGATACGTGCTTGTGCTTGCCCGGAGAGGTAAACGAGTGCAGTTTCCGCGCATGTCAGGTCCTCCACAACTGCCCAGCAAATTATCCGCCCCGCGCTGGTATTCTGCTCCACGGCTATGGAAGACCTTGAAAAAAGCCACGTTCAGCGCGGGCCGGAAAACCCTGCTGACCGCGCTGATTTTATTTTACTGCCTTCAGGACAGGGACACGCCGACTTGGGCGAAAGGCGTGATCGTCGGGGCTCTCGGCTACCTCGTTTTACCAGCGGATTTGATCCCTGACGTGATTCCTGGCATCGGCTACGGCGATGATTGGGGCGCGCTCGTCGCGGCACTTGGCACGGTCGCGGCTTACATCAAGGACGAGCACAAGGAGAAGGCACAGGCCCAGGTTGAGCGGCTTTTTGGATCGGCCAATCCCGTCGCGCCTCCCGAATTTTCCGAATAAAGTCATCGCTGCCGGAGTTTTACCCGGCTTTAGGAAAACAATCACTGTCATGAAATCGACGTTTTTATCAATCACCGCGCTCCTGTCCTCGGCCCTGCTTTCGTTGGGAGCTGTCGCGATCGACGTGGATTCATTCGGAAAAACCCTCGGCGGCTGGAACAAGCGCGGAAACACCTCCGCCGAATACCCGCTTTCCGGCTCCGGCTACCGGACCTACAAGCCCGAAGTCAGCCCGACTCCTGACGGCGGGATTTTCGTGTCGGTGCGGATTGATCACGTTCGCGGTTGGCTTGCCTCGGACGACCACGCGATTCTGGAAATCACCGTGAACTCCAAAGGCATGATCGCCTCCGCCCAGTCGAACATCGCCATTCAAGGGCAGTCGATCACCAGCGATCTGATCCTCGGCAGCAACGAAGCCAGCAAGCAAATCGCCGGTGGCCCCGAGCGCGCCGTGCAGATTGGTGCCGACCTGGTCTCCAACCTCTCCGCGAAAATGCTGCGGGAAAACATCGTTGAAGCCGGCCGCGTGTCATTCCCAGCCGCTCTCCGGCATAATTACAATCTGCTTTTTCAAGCGGTTCGTCTGGACGGCGCGCCAGTGGTTCTAACTCCTGCCGCGCCCGCAGCTCCTGCCGCCCCGGGCACTCCCGCTGCTGCGCCTGCAACTGCGCCTGCAACTGCGCCTGCGGCCCCGGCTCCCGCTCCCACGACTCCGCCTGCCGCAGAGACTCCCAAGCCAGCAGCGCCAGCGCCGGAAAAACCTGCGGAACCCACACCCGGTTCCGCCCCCCTGGAAATCAAGCCCTACGCCACTCCCGCCTCAGCGGATCTCCCGGTGAAATAAGTCCCATAGGTCTCATACGACCTATAAGTCCTATAGGACCTATCCTCGCATCACCCCCGGGGATGAAACTGCTTATGCACCGCCTTCAGCCGCTGCCGGTCCACATGGGTGTAGATCTGGGTGGTGGAAATATCCGCATGGCCTAGCAATTCCTGAATGATCCGCAGGTCCGCGCCGCCTTCTAGTAGATGAGTTGCGAAGGAATGGCGCAAGAGGTGAGGGTAGATGTTCTGCTCGATTCCCGCGGATGCTGCCCGCTCCTTGACAATTTGTCGGACCCGATCCGGCGATAACAAGGTGCCCCTCACGCTCAGGAAAATATGTGAAGTCGTTTTCTTGGCCACCAAACCAGGCCGCTCGTTGGCCAGATAATCCGAAATCGCCTGCAGCGCCTTTTTTCCCACCCGCGCGATCCGGGTTTTGCCGCCCTTTCCAGTCACGCGGATGAAACCTTCCTCAAAACTCAGCGCCTCCAACCGCGCCTTGCACAATTCCGACAACCGCAGCCCAGAGGAATAAAACAGCTCCAGAATCGCCAGATCCCGGCGGCCCAACGGCGCTGCGGGATCGATGGATTCCAGTAATTTAAAAACCTCCGAAGCGTGCAAAGTTTCCGGTAGTGATTGGTCCGGCTTCGGTGCCAGCAGCGGCTCCGCAGGGTCCATTTCCAACTTCCCCTTCGCCGTCAGCCAGCGGAAAAACACCTTGAGATGCACTGTCGTAATCCGCAGCGACGCCGCATTCAGCCCGTCCTTTTTCCGCTCGCTGAGAAACGTTGCCAGTTCGTCCGTTCCCAGATCCCTCAGCGTGGTGCTCCGCTTCTTCATCCAACCCGCCAGCGCATCAAGCGTCTGCTTCACCGACAATTGATACGCCTCGGAAAGCCCGCGCTCCGTCGCGAGGTACCGGATGAATTGATCACTGCTGAGTTCCATTTGGACCGGAGAACCATCCCTCGCGGGCTTCCCAGAGTAAAGGCTTCTAGCGCAAAGCGTCAGAGCCGGATTCTTCGGGGACTTTATCGACGTTGTCGACAAGACCTTCCACACCTTGCTGCCGCGCACAGTGGGCACAGCAGAAGAGTCCGCCTTCGCCTTCGACGCCGTGGCCGATGATGCGGCATTGGCACCAGGGACAGACGGGAGCGAGCCGGTGGATGGCGCACTCGAAGGAATCGAAGATAAATGTCTCCCCATTCAAGGAGATCTCGAAACAGTTGTCGTAGGAGTTTCCGCAGCAATCACAGGTTTTCATAATATGAAACTGATCGCAGGCAATGTTCCACTTTTTCCCGGAAAGGCGGAGTGTCGCCAGCCCACGGAGCCGCAAGGTTTTTTCGAAGCGGATGGCAGTATCCCGATGAGAACCTGCGGCGCGATGTGCAATGGAGGAATGGAGAATTGCAACGTCGGCCTTTGCGCCGTAGCGGTTCAAATTCTTCCCACCCCTCAGCGGATCATGTACAATAAGTGAGCCGGGCGATGCTCCGAAGTCGTTTTCGCAGTCAGGCTTTTTAATTCCTGATTCGACTGACTCGGGCCGTCCGGCTCTAGGAAACAGATCGCACGATTGGCGGAGACTGCAACTGACTTTTTAAGAAATTCTATTTCATCGAATGCAGGCCGATCATGTTGCCCTCGGTGTCATGGATGAGGGCGATGAAGCCATACCGGCCGATGGACCGCTTCTCCAGATGGATGCGTCCACCATTGCCGACCGCGCGGCCGGCTTCGATCGCGCAGTCATCGCAGGTGAAATAGATGATGGTGCCTCCGCAGCCGGGATCCTTGTCGGCCATTTTAACGAGCGCACCGGCGCTGCCCCGATTCTCCATGTCCATGGGGAATGCCCAAATTTCGAGGTCGGGACTCTCGAGTTGAGCGAGCGTGGTGTGGAATGTGTCTTGATAGAATGCTTTGGCGCGCTCCATGTCGCTGACATAGATTTCGAACCAGCCGACGGGATTGGTTTTGTTCATGAGTGTGGACTTTGGGTGATGTTGTGACTGAGGTAAACATAGATGATCTGAACGACTCGAAAACGTCATGGAGATAGAAGAACCTCCGCCTCTCCCGAGACGGAGGCCTGTTCATCCCTTAACGGTCTGAAGGCAAATGCCAAACTGCCGTGATAGGTGAAACATTCGAAAATACCGCCATTTTGAGAGCCTTCAAGCGTTGGAAAGAATTTGAACCGCCGCAAAGGTCGCCAAGAAACGCGAAGTCAGAGGCCGAGTCTTGAGCGCAACTCGTTCTCTTCATTTTCTTCATTCGATGTTCGATGATCGATGATCGATGATCGATGATCGATGATGTTTCACCCGGAGGAATCCAACGAATCAAATGTCTTCCTTCGCGTGCCTTTGCGAACTCCGCGGCTTTGCGGCTTTGCGGCTTTGCGGCTTTGCGGCTTTGCGGCTTTGCGGCTTTGCGGTGAAAAAACGTCTTCACGGCGGGCGGAAAGAAATCTTGGCAAAGCGGACCGGAAAGTTAATATCGTTTCCAATTTGTACCCCAGCCAAACCTCCATCGACCATCAAACGCTGGATTCGATGAATTAGTATTGTCGTTTTCAGCGTCCCGGCATTACGCAATCTTTTTATAGCCTCACGCGAATACTCCGGTGAGCAGCATGGTAGGTATTTCCTTTCCCAAATTATGAATGTTTTCTGCGGTCTATTACCAATCGCCTGTTCGTTGGCGGCTTTTCGGATGGGCCTTGCTGACATCCGCGCGGCGGATTTTCAACCGGATCCAGCCACTGTCCAACGTTTCGAGACGGGCTTCCGATATCCTCAGTCCGGTTGGACGGTGATTCATATCGAAGGTGATCCATATCAACGCGGGATCCAGCATGGGCGTCTGCTCGCTCCTGAAATCGCCGGTTTCATCCGCGCCATTGCAAGTAGTGCCAAATCCGATGCTGCGGAGGAAACCTGGCGGCTGACCCGCTCTTTCGTGAACGCGATGTTCCTCCGCCGTTTCAGCGAGGAACAGCTTCAGGAAATGCAGGGGATCGCCGACGGAGCGGCGGCAGCGGGAGCACAGTTCGCCGGGCATCCGCTAGATTTAGTCGACATCGTGGCCATCAACACGACCACTGAGATGGAGTCGATCGATGTTGCCATGTCCGCCACTCCGGACGGATTGGAGGAGTTTCGTTCGGCTGAACTTGCGAAACCACAACTCCGGCCGATCCGCAGGCAAGGCGAGCATTGCTGCGCGTTCG
>JBDSZP010000108.1:0-44411 GCA_039925065.1 Luteolibacter sp. | reverse complement strand
GACACGCTCACCCCACATGCGGATCTGGCCATCACGAAAACCGACGGCGTAACGACAGCGGTTCCCGGCACTTCGGTGACGTATACCATCACTGCCTCCAACGCCGGTCCGAGTAACGCGACCGGAGCTACCGTGGCGGACACGCTTCCGGCGATTGTTTCCGGAGCCACCTGGACCGCCGTTGGTGCGGGCGGCGGCACGGCCACTGCATCCGGTTCGGGCAACATCAGCGACTCGGTCGATCTCCCGGCCGGCGGCTCGGTCACTTACACCGTCACCACTCCGATCTCGGCTTCCGCGACCGGAAGCCTCAGCAACACCGCGACGGTCACCGCTCCGGGCAGCGTCACCGATCCGACACCTGGAAACAACAGCGCGACGGACACCGACACGCTCACTCCGACATCCGATCTCTCCATCACGAAAACCGACGGAGTGGTGAATGCGGTTCCCGGAACTTCGGTGACCTACACCATCACCGCTTCCAACGCAGGTCCGAGCACCGCGACTGGAGTAACCGTGGCGGACACCCTTCCGGCAGCGATTTCCGGAGCCACCTGGACCGCCATCGGTGCGGGCGGCGGCACGGCAACCGCATCCGGTTCGGGCAACATCAATGATGCTGTGACTCTCCCGGTCGGCGCTTCAGTGACCTACACCGTTACCGCTCCGATCTCAGCTTCCGCGACCGGAACCCTCAGCAACACCGCGAACGTCAGTTCCGTAATCACCGATCCGACTCCCGGAAACAACACTGCGACCGATACCGACACGCTCACTCCACAAGCGGATCTTGCGGTGACGATCACCGATTCACCCGATCCAGTGAATGCCTTGGGCAATCTCACCTATACGATCACCCTGACCAGCACCGGCCCGAGCACTGCGGTTTCCCCGACAGTCAGCCTGCCGCTGCCAGCGAACACGACCTTTGTTTCGGCAAGCGCACCGGGAACATGGACCACCACCTCGCCTGCGGTCGGCGGTGTTGGCACCGTCACCTTCAGCGACGTTTCACTGGTTTCCGGCGGATCCGCCACCTTCACCGTAGTGGCCAAGGTGGATATCACGGTCGTCAACGATTCGATCTTGACCGGCACCGCAACCGCTTCGAGCGCGACCACCGATCCTAACCCGGGCAACAACAGCGCTTCCACCACCACCCTCGCGAAGAGTGGCGCGGACCTGCAAATCACCTTGAGCGACAGTCCGGACCCGGTCATTGCCGGAACCAACCTGACTTACACCGTCCAAGTTGCTAACAACGGCCCGCTGGCTGCGGAAAATGTTTCCATCGGCGATATCCTCCCAGCAGGAACGACCTTCGTTTCGTTGAGCGCTCCAGCCGGTTGGACCGCCACTACTCCGGCGGTCGGAACGAACGGAACCGTCAAGATCACCAAAGCGCTCTTCGCCAATGCCGGTACAGCGACCTTTACCTTGGTTGCCAAAGTCGCCTCCAGCGTCGCAAGCGGAGCCACCCTCAGTGACACCGCGACCATCAGCTCGACCACCGTCGACATCGTGCCTGGCAACAACTCCGCCGCCACCTCCACGGCCGTCACGACAAGCTGCGACCTCGCAGTGCATATCACCGGAACGCCGACCACCGTGCCGAAGGGATCCAACGTGACGTTCACCATCACTCTGGCCAACAAAGGTCCGAGCGACGCCAGCTCCGCCTATGTCTATCTGCCGATTCCCTCGCAGTTGACCTTCGTGTCCGTCACCAAACCGGCCGGATGGACGACCACGGCACCGCCCGTCGGAGGTGGAGGAACGATCGATTTCTCCGCGACCACATTCGCCAACGGAGCCACCGCGACATTCACGGTCGTTGCCAAAGTGAAGACCACAGCGGCCAACGGAACGGTCATGACCGCCACCGCCAAAGCGTCCGCCGCCGGGGTTGACCCGGTTTCGGCCAACAACGCTGCTTCCACCACCGCCGCCGTCGGCACCGTGACGATCAGCGCTGTCCAGCCTATCACGACCGGCATCGGGGTAACCTCGCAAACCGGTCTGTTCGACGTGACCGTCAATGTCACCAACACCACGCCGCTGCCGATCAACGGTTTCCGCTTGCACGTGGACTACAGCGCCTACAAGGCCGCCTATCCAAGCCTGCGTCTCTACAATGCCAGCAGCGCGGCAGGTGCCTCGGACGTCTACGTCGACTATCCGTTCCCGGTTGCCGTGGATGCGCAGATCTCCCTGAAGCTCTCGTTCTACACCAGCACGCGGACGTTCCCCTCGCCGTTCAAACCGAAGCTCACAGTGGACATCCTTCCGTCCTCGCAGATTGCGGATAGCAATGGCAGCGGTGTGCAGCCTCGCATGGTCAAGCTGGCAAACTCCAACATTCTGCTGGAATTCCCATCCGTTGTCGGCAAGTGGTATCGTGTGCGGTTCAGCTCCGATCTCGTCCACTGGCAGGATTGCCCGGTGCCGCTCCAAGCCGGAACCAACCGCATGCAATGGATCGACAGTGGTCCTCCATTCACGGATGTTTCCCCCGCCCAAGCGAAAAGCCGCTTCTATCTGGTCAACGAAATCGTTGCTCCCTGAGCCCGTTCCAACCCACCAAACTTCCTGACACCATGACCTCCCGCTTCCCACTGATGACGCTCTCGATCCTAAGCGTCGCCGCAAATTCCGTTCTGGCAGGTGAGCCGGCTGCGGAAGCGGTCACGCAGAATCCCGCGCCATCACGCTGGCGGTTCGGCGCGGCTTATGCCCCGCTCGTGGGACTCAAGACCGAATTCGGTGGCCTCGGAAGATTCAATAGCGCATTCACTCCGCAACCCCTCGGCGGTGGGCGGGACTACGATTATGACGACGGTTTCATCCACCTGGATTCGTCCGGCAATCTGGGCGGCCAAACCTGGAACTGGAGCTACGACAACGCCAGCCAACTGGATGCCTCCGGCACAGGTTCGATCAATATGTCGATCACGAACAGCTCGGCGGATGCCGGTGCGACCGATGACAACCAAGCGGAGGCCGGCTTTGAAGGGTTCGCCTATTTCGACATGGGTGCCGTGGGAATTCCGATGCTCAAGGAGCACGGCGCCACCTGGGGTTTCCGGGGCGGCGTCCACTATGCCCACGTGAATACGGGTAACAGTTCCACGCTCACCTCGGGCACCGTCACCGTAACGGACAATTTTCAGCTCGGCGGCGTCATTCCTCCGCTCGCCCCTTACAGCGGTTCCTTCAACGGCCCCGGCCCTTTGATCGGCGATTCTCCGGGCCGCACGATCCAGTCTGGCATCCCTGCCCTCGTCGCTGGATCCCGGGAACTCGACGTCCATCTGACCACGCTGAACCTCGGAACCTATCTGGAAATGCCGCTCACCCGGAAATTCAGCGTCACCCTCGAAGGCGGCCTGAGTGCTGGCATCGCCGCCGGTTCCTACGATTTTCAATCCTCGACTTCGATCGCGGGAGTTGGAACCAAAGCGAGCTCGGGAGGTGATTCCGATCTGACGCTTCTCCCCGGCCTCTACGTGGGAATGAGCGGGATCTATCAAATCAACACTTCCTGGGCCATCCAAGCCGCCGGACGCTATCAGTATCTCGACGATCTCGATCTTGAATCAAACGGCTCCAACGCCTCGTTGTCCTTCGACTCCGCCTTCGTGATTTCGCTCGGTGCTTTGTATTCGTTCTGATTAATTGTTTACCCAAAGATCGCTGAAGCCTCCCTCGGCTGGTGCTTCCAAGAGGCTGTCCGGAGTTCGCGCTTTAGCGTGCTCTTCGCGAAGACAGGCTGAAGCTTAAACTCCGGACCGTTTCCAGAAATGTACGGGCAGCCCCATTCTGGCATTTGATTTAGGCAGACGGTTTATCTCGGCTGCGTCATTTTTGCCGGTGTGAGCAGATCGTCGAGCTGCTCCTTGCTGAGCCAGCCTTTCTCGAGGACGAGATCGTAAACGCTGCCGCCTGTGGTCAGGGCTTCCTGGGCGATGGCGGCACATTTTTCATAACCGAGCACGGGGTTGAGCGCGGTGACGAGGCCGATGGAATTCTGGACGTAGGCGAGGCAGCGCTCCACGTTCGCCTGGATGCCGGAGATGCAACGGGTATGCAGGGTGATGGCGGCGTTTCGCAAAAGTGTTAGCCCGAAGAGCAGGTTGAAGGCGATGATCGGCTCGGCCATGTTGAGTTCCAATTCGCTGGCTTCCGAGGCCATGGCGATGGTCACGTCCGCGCCGATGATCTGATAGCAAACCTGGCTGACCACCTCCGGGATGACTGGATTGACCTTGTCCGGCATGATGGAGGAGCCGGGCTGCATCGCTGGCAGTCGGATTTCGTAGAGGCCGCAACGGGGGCCGGACGAGAGCCAGCGCAGGTCGTTGCAGATTTTCGAGAGCTGCACGGCGGCGGCTTTCATCGCGCCACTCAGCAGGGAAAAGACTCCGCTGTCCTGGGTGGATTGCACGAGGTTGGCTGCCAGATAGACCGGCATTCCGCTGATTTCCGCAAGATGTCTGGTGCAGAGAACCGCATATCCGCGCGGGCTGTTGATCCCGGTGCCGATGGCGGTGGCCCCCATGTTCACGGAGAGAAGTTCTTCGGACGCACGTTCGAGATAACGGATGCCATCGCCGATGGTGGAGGCATAGGCGCTGAATTCCTGGCCAAGCGTCATGGGGACGGCATCCTGATTTTCAGTGCGCCCCATTTTCAGAATTTCGGAAAATTCCGCAGCTTTGTTTTCCAATGCGGCCCTCAACTCCCGCAACGCGGAGGTGGCATCGCGCAATGTCAGGATGACGCCGAGTTTGATGGCGGTCGGGTAGGCATCGTTGGTGGATTGCGAGCGATTGACGTCGTCGTTCGGATGGAGGAATTCGTATTGGCCCTTGCGATGGCCGAGGATTTCCAACGCACGGTTGGCGATGACCTCGTTGGCATTCATGTTAGTAGAGGTGCCTGCACCGCCTTGGATCATGTCGATGGTGAAATGTTCGTGCCATTTCCCGGCGATGATTTCATCGCATGCGGCGATGATGGCATCGGCGCGCTCGGGTTTGACCACGCCAAGTTCCTTGTTCGCGCGGGCAGCGGCTTTTTTCACGTAGGCCAGACCGCGGACGAAGTGGCCGAAATGATGCACCGCGATTCCCGAGATCGGGAAATTTTCCATACCGCGCAAGGTTTGCACTCCGTAGTAGGCGTTGTCCGGCAGCTCGCGTTCGCCGAGGGAATCGCGCTCCTTGCGCCAGGTGGCGACGACCGGGGCCTTGCTGGAAATCGTCCGCTCGTTCGCCGCACGCAGGCGGGTGCTCAGGCGGCGGGCGATGTGGCCGACCATCCGATAGAATACCTCCGGCTTGTTGGCGCGTAGTTCGTCGAAAACCTCACGGGAGATCAGCCAAACCTTCACATCGGTGAGCGCCACGCCGGATGCGGAGTGCGGAAGATCGTCTAGCAGGACCCCCTCGCTGAAGGCGGTGCCGCTGGTGAGCGTGGCGAGCCGGGTGGTGCTGCCGTGATTTCCCCTGACGATTTCGACCTCGCCTTTCTCCACGATGCCCATCCACAGACGAGGCGCGGATTCGTGAAAAAGCCAATCGCCCGCCTGATAGGAATGCGATGCCCCGCGGCTCATTAGCGCGGCGAGTTCCTCGGCATCGATGGACATCGTTTTCGCGAGCGACGCGATTTGCTTTTCAGAGAATATCATGTGATGTGAAATTGGCGTTGGGCAGGCAAAGGTCAACAGATACCCGACGAAAATCTGTGACAGTTGGAAACAGTTTCCATACACTGGGCTGAAGCCATGAAACTTTCCATCTTCAGCACCAAGAATTACGACAGGAAATTTTTGGAAGCCGCCAATGCGGAAGCCTGTCACGAACTCAGCTTCCACGAAGCGAGGCTCTCGACGGACACCGCCCTGCTCGCCGCCGGTTCCGAGGGCGTTTGTGCTTTCGTAAACGACCAGATCGACGCGGAGGTGATCGGCATTCTCGCAAAGGGCGGGACGCGTTTGATCGTGTTGCGTTGCGCGGGATTCAATCAGGTCGATCTCGAAGCCGCCGCCGCCCATGGCATCGACGTCCGCCGCGTGCCGGCCTATTCACCTTATGCCGTGGCGGAGTTCGCGCTCGGGATGATCCTCGCCCTGAACCGCAAATACCACCGCGCCTACAACCGCGTGCGCGAAGGGAATTTCTCGATCGACGGACTGATGGGATTTGATCTCCACGGGCGCACGGTGGGCATTATCGGCACCGGGAAAATCGGCTGTCTGACGGTGAAGCCACTCGCCGCCCTTGGGTGCGAGGTGATCGGTAGCGACCCGTTTGAAAATCCCGAATTCACGGCTCTGGGCGGGACTTACGTGGAACCCGAGGAGCTGTTGGAGAAATCCGACATCATCAGCCTGCACTGTCCGCTCACGCCGGAATCCCATCATTTGATCAACACCCGGACCCTTGCGAAAATGCGTGACGGCGTGATGATCATCAACACCAGCCGTGGTGCCCTGATCAAGGCGACGGACATGATCGGCGCGCTCAAGTCCGGCAAGGTGGGTTATCTCGGGATCGATGTCTATGAACAGGAGGGGGATTTGTTCTATCAGGATCTATCGAATGAAATCATCCAGGACGATGTGCTCCAGCGCCTGCTCACGTTTCCAAATGTCATCGTCACCTCGCATCAGGCCTATTTCACCGATACCGCCTTGCGAAACATCTGCGAAACCACCATCGGAAATATCAATGATTTCATTGCCGGAAAATCCTCCGCGAACGAGGTCCGGCCGGCAAATGCATACGGGGTCGCACCGGCCGGTCCGGGGAAAAAAGATCGAATCAATCGCGGGTAAGCCGCGTCTCTCTTTGCGGAACAATCGCAAGGAGGATATGATGAATTCACGAAAGTATTTGATTTTAAGCAGCATCGTCGCGCTCGGTTTGAGCGGGATCGCTTTGCTTCCGGAGCGTGCGAGCGCGGCTCAGGATGCGGGTTCGGAGGATGTTGAGGTCCTCACCCGCGGGCCGGTGCATGAGGCTTTTGCCGGAACGATTTCCTACGATCCGGTGCAGGGCATCCTTGTGAACGCCAAGCCACCGGAACCGATCGAAGAGGTGCCGCCGGAGCAGCAATTGGAGGGTGAGAACGTGGTGTGGATCCCGGGCTATTGGGCATGGGACGAAGATCAGAATGACTTTTTATGGGTCAGCGGGATTTGGCGCAACCTGCCTCCGGGTCGCCAGTGGGTGCCCGGATACTGGAGCGAGGTGGGAGGTCAGTATCAGTGGACGTCCGGTTATTGGGCCGACACCGAAAACACCGAGGTCACCTATCTGCCGGAACCTCCGCGCAGTGTGGAGACGGGACCTAACATTGAGGCGCCATCGGACAACTACAGTTGGGTTCCCGGAAACTGGATGTGGCGCGAAAGCCGGTATGCCTGGAGGAGCGGCTATTGGGCCGAATGTCGGCCGAACTGGAATTGGGAACCTTCCTGCTACCGCTGGACCCGCCGGGGATATGTTTACGTGGATGGCTATTGGGACTATGCGGTGGCACGGCGCGGGGTTCTATTCGCACCGGTTTATTTCGGGCACGACGTTTACTCAAGGCCTGGGTTCTGTTATTCGCCAACGACGGTGATCAGCGTCTCGGTGTTCACGAACCACCTGTTTCTGAGGCCGCGCTACGGGCATTACTATTTCGGTGATTACTACGCTCCGAGGTATCACGATTCCGGCTATTACGCTTCATTTTCCTATAACTCCGGCAGGCGTGGTTGCGATCCGATCTATGCCTATCAGGCGTGGGAAAACCGCGGCGACCGGAATTGGCAACAGAGCCGCCGCAACGACTATCATTTCCGCCGTGATCACGAAGAGGCCCGCCCGCCCCACACTTGGGCCGTCCTGGGGACCCGTCCGGAAGCCGACCGTGCCCGTGGAAGAAACTTCGATCTCGCCCAACCCTTGGATCGCATGGTCGCCAATCGTGGGGAACGTGGTCAACGTTTCAAAGCCGTGGACCAACCGACACGCGAGCGTTTCGTTGCCCAACGTCAGGAAGTGAGAAAATTCGAACAAGAGCGTCAGCGCCTTGAGACCCGCGGTGAGCGTCCGCAGAATGCGGCATCGGCGGTTCGCACGAAATCGACGCGCTCCCCGATTGCTGCCAGAGCGTCCGCAAACGAATCCCGAGGCGATGCTCCGCCGAAACGTCTGGAACGGAGGCCTTCCGAGCAAGCTCAACAAACGAAAGGAAAGTCTGCTGAAAAGCCTGGTGCGGCTTTCCGCCCCGACTCAAGCATTCGCCCGCAAGCGGATCGCAGGGCAGAGCAGTCATCTGCAGGAAAATTCGCACCGCAGTCCAATCGCCAATCCGTTCCTCAACCGAACCGGAAAATGCAGCCTGAGCCGAAGCACCAAGCAGTTTCTCCTCCTCGCGAAGCCAAACCCCAGCCCCCGGCAGTGATTCCCCGCCCGGCCCGCCAAGCGGAAACCGCTCCTTCACGGCAAGTGCAACCCCGCCAAGCCCTGCCCCAACCGAGCCGGAAAATCCAGCCCGAAGCCAAACGCCAAGCCGTTTCTCCAGCCCCCTACAAATCAAGGCCTGAAGCAGCCCGTCAGGTAGTTCCACAACGCCAAATTCGCCCTGAGGCACCCGCAGTGAGACGCCAACAGGCCGCACCGCAGCAAAGAGCGATTGAACCACGCCGCGCTGCTCCAGCACCGCAGCATGTCCAACCTCAACGTCGCCAAGCGCCCCAGTTCCAGCAACAGCCGCCATCCCGTCGGGCCGCTCCCGCTCAACAAGCCCAGCGCGCTCAGCCGCAACGCCAGCAGGCGCAACGCGTTCAACCCGCACCACAACGTCCTCAAGCGAGGCCGGCCGCTCCCCAACAGAATCAGGCCCGTCCGGCACCCGGGTCCGACGCGCAGAAGAAGAAGGAGGAGGCGCGGCGCAACAAGATCCGGCAAACCATCTGACAAAGCTTGGCTCCGTCATGAGTATCGGGTAGAGCTTTGAGAAATCCCATGAATCGCCGAACCTTCATCCGTACCACCGCCGCCACTTCGATCGCCGTTGCCCAGACTGGAAATCTCTTCGCGCTTGAGGCGGAGAATGCCTATCGAAAAAACATCGGCATCCAGCTCTTCACGCTTCGCAACGAGCTCGCGAAAGACCCCGGCGGCACGCTGAAACAGGTTGCGGCGGATGGTTACAAGCAAGTCGAGCCTTACGGATTCCCCAACTGCGATCCACTGATCAAGGGGGCTCAGGACGCCGGGCTTGAACTGAATTCCACCCACTTCGAATGGGATTGCGTCGTGAACCCGAAGGACGCCGCGATGTCGGATTTCTCGAAAATCCTCGATAAGGCGAAGGGCATCGGTTTCAGCAATCTCGTCATTCCCTATCTTCAGGACGGCAATCGCAAGACGCTCGATGACTTCAAAAAAATCGCCGAAAACGCGAATAAAGCTGCGGCCATGGCGAAAAAAATGGGCATCCAGCTTGCCTATCACAACCACAACTTCGAGTTCGCGCCAAAGGAAGGTGGCAAGACCGGCTACGATATTTTCATCGAGGAATTCTCGCCGGACATGCAGTTTGAAATCGATGTGTTTTGGGTAAAAGCGGCTGGCCTCGATCCCGCCGCGCTGATCAAAAAGCTCTCCGGACGCGTTTCACAGCTCCATTTGAAGGATCTCAAGGAAGGCATCGCCACGCCTTCCTACGTCACCAGCCTGCCGCCGGAAGCCTTCAAGGAACTCGGCAACGGCATCATACCGATGGAGCCGATCATCGTCGCCGCCAAGGCCGCCGGAGTGAAACACTGCCACGTCGAGCAGGATCAATCACCGGACGCGCTCGCCAGCGTGAAGCAAAGCATTGCATATCTGCGGAAGCTCTAGCAGTCTTCCTGTGGCGGCGTCCCCACAAGCGCCGGAAGCAATCTTGCCATGTTATTTCCGACGCTCAAAGAATCCCTGAAACAAACCACCTCCCGCTGCCCGACTTGCCAGACGGCGGTCCCGGCGGAGGTTTGGAAAACGACAGGCACACCCGCCAAAGTCTATCTCACCCGGACCTGCGCCGAACACGGCGAGGCGACCGCCTGTATTGCCAGCGACGCCCGTTTCTATTGGCTGGCCAAGGGCGATCCCTCGAACTCGTGCGGTGCCGGATGCGCCTGCTCCGCCGATCCGAAAGGCGTGACTGGCACGCTCGGCCGCAACGCTGCGGCTGCCACGGACTCGACGATGGAAATCCTCTCGACCTGTCTCGCGCTGATAGAAATCGTGGACTCGTGCAATCTCGCCTGTCCCACCTGCTTCGCGGACTCACCGATCGGCGCGGCGGGGGATCGTTTGAAATCGCATTCGCTGGAATCCCTCCAAGCCCGCATCCAAGGCGTGATCGACCGCAAGGGGAAGATCGAGATTCTCCAACTCTCCGGCGGCGAGCCAACCTTGCATCCGCAGTTTTTCGAACTCGTCGATTGGATTCACGAAAATCCCAGCATCGACTACTGCCTCGTCAACACCAACGCCGTCCGCGTGGCGAAAGACGACACGTTCCTCGAAGAACTCGGCAAACGGGCGCGTCGCGGACATTTCCAACTCTATCTGCAATTCGACGGCCCTCAGGAAGCCGGCCAACGCGAACTGCGCGGCGGTGATTTCCGCGAAATGAAGCGACTGGCGATGGAGCGTTGCGAACGCGAAGGCATCCCGTTCACACTGGCGATGACGGTCACCACGGAAAATCTTCCTCATCTCTGGGACACGATTCTAACCGGGCTCGATCACCAAGCCTGCCGCGGCGTTTCCTTCCAGCCGATGTTTCGCACCGGTCGCATGCACGACATCGGCGGCGAGCGGCTGAACACCGCCGATATCATCCTCGGCGCGGTCGAGCAATCCTCCGGAAAACTTCGCTACGAGGATTTCACTCCGCTCCCTTGCGGCGATCCGAATTGCGCGACCATTGGCTTCTTGCTGCGCACGCCCATCGGGACCCGCAGCATTTCCGAGTTCATCGACTTCGCCAGCGTCCAAGGTTTCCTCCGCGACAAGGTCAACTACGAACTCTCCGACCTCATTCAATGCGGTTGTGAGAACACCGAGTTGGGGGAAATCCTGCATCGCTTCGAGATGAAGGAAAAGCACGCCTTCCGCCTCTTCATCAAGCCCTTCATGGACGCCTGGACCTGGGACCAGGACCGCATCGACCGCTGCTGCACCCATGTGATCCGGCAGGACGGGACGCTGGATTCGTTCTGCAGATATTACGCAGCGGGAGGTGGGAAGTGAATCCCGTGGTCAACGTGCGGCTTGTCCGAAGCAGCCGTGTGGTAGCTTGTTTTCGCGTGCTTCTGTGGCTGCTGCCGATGGGTTTTGCAGCGATAACAGCTTTCGGCCTGCGCTCCTATAGCCGGTATCTGCCGTTTCCACCCAGCATATCGATCTGTCTTTGGTGCGTTTTGAATGTGGGTTTCATTTTTGGAGCAGGCTGGGAACGGCACGGCGTTCAAAGGAGGGTGATCTATTTTTTTCTCACACAGCCGTTCATGATCCTGTTTTTTGGCGCGTTGACGGGATTTTGATCGAATGATGTGAAATAAAGATCTCCCTGACCAATGACCTCAATGGAAACCCCCGAACCACTCCCGAGAAATCCGATCTATCAGTGGCTGCGGGTGATGCTGTGGATTCTGCCAACTGGATTTCTCGTCATCAGCGTTGGCGGACTGTCCGCGCTCTCGAACAATTTCCCTATCAGTGAGGGAATGGTGATCGCGGCAAGTGTATTGCTGAACGTGCTCTTTGTTATCGGTGCGGGTTGGTGTGATTACAAACTGTCTCCTCCCGAGCGGAAGAATCGCCCCAGTGTGGGAGTGGCGATCTTCTTGTTCTTTCTCAGCCAGCTCTTCATAGTGCCGATACTTATAGGCGCGGTGGTTTTCGCGCTTTACTCGTTTAATCCCAGTGATTGATGGAAAACGACCCAAACAAGATTCCCGAAAACCACGCTCAAGCATGGCTTAGAATTATCCTGTGGATTCTGCCAACAGGATTCGCTTGGATGAGTGGAGTCGGGCTCAGCCTGCTGGCGGCACGAGGAGGCTCTTGGGGCGCGGCTCCGGTCATTTTTCCGATTTGGATTGTGCTGAATTGCGCTTTTATTGTCGGCGCGGGTCGTTTCCACCGAATGCTTTCTCCTCAGACAACGAATGATCCGGAAATGCATTTAGGGCATGTTGTGACGTTTTTCGCCGTTCAATTGTTGCTGATTCCGTTTCTCTCGTTGTTCGTGGTTTTCGTCATCTGCAAAGCCAATCCGATCCGATTTTGAACTTCCCCATCACACCCACCGGCTCTCCGATTTACGGTCTGATGCTGTTAGCCGGCATCGCGTGGGGAGCGGTGTATTGGTTCCGGGAATCGAAGAAGGACAGCCGGGTGGCGTTCATTTATGCCATAGGATTGCTCGGTGCTTTCGTGGGGGCGAAGCTGGCGTTCCTATTCGCGGAGGGCTGGCTGCATTTTGACGACCCGAACCGCTGGTTGGTCTGGCTGTCCGGGAAGTCGATCATGGGTGCCTTGCCCGGTGGTTGGATTGCGGTGGAGCTGGCGAAAAAATCGCTCGGCTACCGCGAAACGACGGGGGATCGGTTTGCGATGTTGTTGCCGGTGCCGCTGATCCTCGGGCGCGTCGGCTGTCTGAATGCTGGATGCTGTGGCGGAAAATTATGTTCATTCGGGCCATGGCCGTCGGTGTCGGTGGAGATCGGATTCCAAGTCGTCGCGCTGGCGATGCTTTTTCTACTTCGGCGCAACAAGTGGCAGACGGGTCAGCACTTTCATATTTTCCTGATCGCATACGGGCTGTTCCGGTTTTTTCACGAGTTCATGCGCGCCACGCCGAAGCCGTTTTTCGGACTTTCGGGTTATCAATTGATCGCTCTCGGCACGGCTGTTGCGGCGGGAATTGCTTATAGATGGCGGGCGAAGTCATCGATTTGATGAGCCGCAAAATTCGTGGAATCGAAGTTTTATTTGAATGTCAGAGCGTATAAACTAGTCTGAGCGCCTGTGGAATTTGAAATCTCCGCGACGGCAGCAGCGAAATCTTCGAAATTTGCTCTGACCTCGCGGGGTCGCATTCCCGATCAACTTTGAAAATATGAAATCAAAATCATTCGCTCTTCTTCTCACCGCCGGCCTTTTTCTGATCCCAGCACTTTCCGCGCAAGCGAGTGTGGACTCCACGCTGAGGTTGGACATCAAGTGCTACTATCAGCTCAAAACCGCGGTTTCCGGTGTCAGGGAGCTCGGCAATGCGAAGGTCGTCCGGCTGGACTCGAAGCAATTGCTGGTTCTCCTGAGCAAGCAGGTCGGCATTAAATATCCCGGTGGATCGCAGTTGGAAGTCGATACCGACGGCCGGGTTTTCGTGACCAATTCCGCTGGCGACCGCCTGGGCAATGTCAGCAAATATTTCCAAGCAACCCTCGACACCCAGAGCCGCGTTTACGACGGCTTCCGCAACACCGCGACGAATCAGGAAACCATGCGGAATTATTTTCCCGTCTCCTTCACCATCGACCTGCCAGCCTTGAAAGGCACCGTGTCCGGAATGGCCAATGAGCTTTTCAAAGTCACTCCTCCTACCGGCGATGGTATCCAACTCATCATCGGCCACACGGATGGTGATGTGAACGGCAGCGGCACATTCGGAGCCGCTCGTGCCTACTACAATGGCAAGCTTGCTCTCGATGGCAGGAAGGCCGTCATCAATCATTGATCCGGCTCCAGCCATGAAGCGGACCTACGGCACCGCGCTTCCCGGCGCGGCGATTCTGCTGACTGCGATCATTCTGATCTCGCGTGAGTCGAAGCCCGCCGCCGCCCTTGTGGGCGCATCGGCGGGTTCGACGGCATCGGAGAAAGTATCGCGCCAGCCTGAGGCGAAGATTTCCAAGTCCGCCCGCCGTCCGCCGGTGACGTTTGGCAAAGACCTGCCGCCGCTTCCGCAGCCGATGGAATCGCCTCATCCGGAAGGATCTTCGGAAAACGAACGATGGATCGCCGGGCGCATTTCGGACCTGAATCAATTGTCGTGGTTCGATGATGCGGAATCATTGGGGAAAATTCTCACGGAACTGCGCAACCCGCTGCCGGAAATTCGCGCTGCCGCCTTGTCTGCCACGATCGCCTTCAGCAGCCGCGATTCCATACCCTACTTGGAAGCGATCGCCAAGGAAACCCGCGATTCTCAGGAGCAAAAGGCGCTCACTGACGCCATCGAATATCTGAAGCTGCCGACGATGGTCGAACAACTGGACTCGGAGCAAAAAGAGCCTGCGCCTGCGACTGATCCGGATGCACCGTGAGAGTCCGGAAATTTACAGGCTCTGCTTGATCCTGCGGGTGGCGGCTTCCACGTCGGGAGCTTGCAACAATGCGGAGACGACGACGATGCGGCGCGCTCCGGAGGATAAAACCTGAGGAAGAGTGGCGGGTGTGATGCCGCCAATGCAGAAGGCGGGGATTTTCGAGCCAACATCGTTTTCCATGATGGCGACTTCCTCAAGGCCGATGGCGGGGCGGCCTGCCTTGGTGGGCGTGGGGAAAAGCGGGCCGAAGCCAATGTAGTCGAAGCCTTCCGCGAGTGCGGCGCGGGCTTGGTCGAGGGAATGGGTGGAGCGGCCGATCAGTTTCCCGGGACCGACGATCTCCCGGGCAGCGCTGAGCGGCCCATCGTCCTGGCCGATGTGAACGCCATCGGCATCAAGAGCGGCGGCAAGATCGGGAAAATCATTGAGAATGAAGGGGATCCCGGCGGCCCGGCAGAGCGGCAGGAGTTTCTCCGCAATACGCTGGATGGTGGCGCGGTCCTGGTTTTTCGCGCGGAGCTGGAGGATGTCCGCGCCGCCTGCGAGGAGGGAGGCGGTCACTTCCTCGGCGCGAGCCTCGGGCGTGTAGCCGAGGTCCAGAATGCAATAGAGGCGCGGGTCGTTCATAGGTCCTATAGGTCTTATGGGACCTATTACTTCACCCGCTCTTCGAGATACCTCGCCACCCAACCGATATCATACTTCCCAGCCGCGAAATCCGGATGGGCGATGATTTCCTGCTGGAAAGGAATGGTCGTTTTGATGCCGCGGATCATGAACTCGCCGAGGGCGCGCTTCATGCGGGCGATGGCGATTTCCCGGGTGGCTCCGGTGACGATGAGCTTGGCGATCATCGAGTCATAGTGCGGAGGTACGGTGTAGCCGGAGTAAACGTGGGTATCGACGCGCACGCCCTTTCCGCCTGGGGCATACCAAAGATCGATGGTGCCGGGGCTGGGGGTGAAGTTGTTGAAGGGATCCTCGGCATTGATGCGGCACTCGATCGAGTGGCCACGAGGGACCGAGTTGAGGACGTGGCGGGAGAGCGGCTCGCCTGCGGCGACGCGGATTTGTTCCTTGATGAGCTCGCAGCCCATGACTTCCTCGGTGACCGGGTGCTCGACCTGGATCCGGGTGTTCATTTCCATGAAATAGAAATTTTCCGCTTTCTCATCGACGAGGTATTCGATGGTGCCGGCGTTCTGGTAGCCGATGTTCTTGATCAGATTGACCGAAGCCTCGCCCATACGCGCCCGCAGCTCGGGCGTGAGGAGGGGTGAGGGACATTCCTCGATGATCTTTTGGTTGCGGCGCTGCATCGAGCAGTCGCGTTCGCCGAGGTGGATGAAATTTCCATGGGAGTCACCAATCACCTGAAACTCAATGTGATGCGGATTGATGACGAGCTTTTCCAAATAGCAATCGCCATTGCCGAAACAAGCAACGGCTTCATTGGAAGCGGCTTGGAAAAGGCTGAGGAATTCCTCTTCCTTGAAGCAGGGGCGCATGCCGCGGCCACCACCGCCGGCGGTGGCTTTGATCATGACGGGGAGGCCGATTTTTTTCGCTTCAATCAGCGCGGTCGCGGCATCCGGCATGATATCGGAGCCGGGGGTGATGGGCACGCCGTTGGCGATGGCAGTGGCGCGGGCGGTTGCCTTGTCGCCCATCATCGAAATGACCTTCGAGGAAGGTCCGATGAAGGTGATGCCCGAGGAAGCGCAGATTTCGGCGAACCGGGCATTTTCCGAAAGGAAACCGTAGCCGGGGTGAATCGCATCGGCACCGGTGATTTCAGCGGCAGCGATGATGCGGTCGATTTTCAGGTAGGATTCCTTGCTGGAGGCTGGGCCAATGCAGACGGCCTCGTCAGCGAGTTGGACGTGCATGGAATCCACGTCCGCCTCGGAATACACGGCGACGGACTCGACATCGAGCTCGCGGCAGGCGCGGATGATGCGGAGGGCAATTTCGCCGCGATTGGCGACTAGGACGCGCTTGAACATTTTTGAAGAAGTTGAGAGTTGGGAGTTGATGGTTGATAGCGGAGAGGAAGAATTTTTCTGCCCATCAACTATCAACAATAGACCATCAACTCATTTGATGCGGAAGAGGACGTCACCGTATTGGACTGGGGTGCAGTCTTCGGCAACGCAGGCGGAGATGATGCCGGATTTCTCGGCCTTGATCTCGTTCATGACCTTCATGGCCTCGATGATGCAAAGCGTTTGTCCGACGGAAACGGTAGAGCCGACTTCGACGAAGTTTGGCGCATCCGGCGCGGGCTTTTGGTAGAAAGTACCCACCATCGGCGAGGTGATTTCCGTTCCTTCTGCGGCAGGTGCGGCGGCAGGAGCAGAGCCCGCTGCATGCGCGGCAGGAGCCGGAGCGTGCGAGGGAGCATATCCGGCAGGTGCGGCGGAAGGCATGGCGGCCATCAGGGCGCGGAGGTCATCAAGGTCGGCGCCTTTTTTCAATTTGAGATGAAAGTCCTTCTTGGTGAGGTCGAAATGGGTGAGCCCGTGCTCGTTCATGAGTTCGACAATTCGACGGATTTCCTGGAGGTCCACTTTTGAAAAAAGGTTGGGAGTTTGGTAAGGGTGAAAACGGACGTCGGCCGCGACGCGCCTCGTTTGCGCAAGCTAGAAGGACAGGGGAAAGAGCGTCAAGCGGGAACGCGGGGAAGCGGCGGTTCAAACCACGGCCGGCGGTGGCTGTGGTCCGATGTGGAAACGATGACGGCGTCGGATTTGTCACCGTATTTCGAAAACGCCTTGCGATATTCCTTGCAGGTAAAAGCGCCGGGATGCTCTGCGGCGGCCTTTGCGAGGCATTTGGAATCGACATCGTAGAGCCCGGAAATTTCCACCGACGAATGGGTTGCGATCTGATGGCGGTCTTCCGCGCCGATGGTTCCGATGACGCCGATCGAGAGCACTCGGAGTTTCGAATTCGGAGGCGTTTGTTATTTCATCTTCGACATCGTCTGGAAGATCGAGGTGATCATCAGATAGGCCATGGTGCCGATGAGGCCGGCCATGATGATGAGCACCACGGGCATGACGAGGGCCATGATCCGTTGCAGATCCTTGTCGAGTTCCTTGTCATAGCGCTCGGCGGCGCGGCGCAGGGATTGGTCGATTTTGCCCGTTTGCTCGCCGACGGAAATCATGTCGATGAGAAGCGGCGGAAAGGCACCATTGCGGATGAGCGCTTTGGAAAATGAACGGCCGTCGCCCACCTGATCGATGACCTTGTTCAGCTCGACACGGAGCGAGCGGTTTTCCGTGGCATCGCGGGAAAGTTCGAGAGCGCGGAGCAGCGGCAGGCCGTTGCCGACCAGGTTGGCCATGGTTTCCAAAAACTGGACGTAGAAGCGGCTGGTGATGACCGGCCCGACAAGCGGCAGACGCAGCTTGATGCGATCCCAGGCAGGTTTGTTGGCGTCATTGTCCTTCCACGCCTTGAAGAAAATGAAGGAGGCAATCAGCGTCAGCACGATGACCAGCCACCATTTACTCAGGAAAGTGGAAATCCAAATGAGGATGGCGGCACCTAACGGAATTTCGCCGCCGCTGCTCTTGATCAGCGAGGTGAGTTGGGGAATGAGCGTGGTGACGAAAACGATCGAAACGCCGATGCCCGCGACGATCAGGAACGCCGGATAGATCATCGCGAGGATGAGGCGGCTCTGGAGTTCGGCGAGGGTCTTGAGGTAATGGGCTTGGCGCTTGAGAATGTCATCAAGTGCGCCGGAAGCCTCACCGGCGGCGGCGAGCGAGCAATACAGCGGGCCGAAGCTCGGGCTCACTTTTTTCAAGGCTGCGGAGAAATTGACGCCATCACGGACGATCTGGCGGATCTTGAAGGAAACTGCCTTGAGATTGCCCAGCTCCTGGCGGCTTTCCATCGATTTGAGTGCGGGCTCAAGCTGGAGTCCGGCGCTGAGCATGTCGGAAAGTTCCTCGGTGAAGAGCACGACTTCCGCGCGTTTCAACTTGATAGGGCCTTCGGGAATTGGCGTTTCCTTGGTGTCTTCTTTGCTTCTGGAAGCCTTGGCGTCGTCGGCCTTTGCTTTGGCGTTGCCACTCGTTTTTTTCGAACTGACGGCTGCCGCGGTTTCCTTGAGATTGACCGGTTGCAGGCCCTTCCTGTCGAGCATGCGCAACGCTTCGGGGCGATCCGTCGCGTCGATTTCACCGGTGGTGACGGAACCGTTTGAGGCAAGGGCTTTGTAGGCGAAGAGGGGCATGGTGGAGAGAGTGCCGAGTGGTCAGTGAGCAGTGATCAGAAAAGAGAGGGAATCAGTGGGCTTCACTTCGATCTTCATTACTCCGCGCCGCCGATGTCGGAGGAGGTGACGGAAATGACTTCCTCGATGGTGGTTTCGCCTTTCATGACCTTGAACCAGCCGTATTCGCGCATCGGGACGTATCCATCTCTCACTGCTTGGGCGCGGAGTTCGTTGGACTGGGCGCGGTGGGCGACGAGTTCCTGCATCGGTTGGGTGATGAGGATGATTTCGTAAATGGCGAGTCGGCCTGAGAAACCGGTCATCCGGCAGCGGTCGCAGCCTTTTGGTGAATAGGCCTGACCTGGAATGTGAAGCGGGATGCCAAGATCGCGGCGGTCCTGATCGCTGACCTCGCGGGGAACTTTGCAGGTGGGGCAGAGTTTCCGAACAAGACGTTGGGCGAGGAAAGCACGGACGGCGGCGGAAACGAGGAACGGCTCCACGCCCATATCGACGAGACGGCTGATACCGCCGAGCGCGTCATTGGTGTGCAGGGTGGAGAAAACCAAGTGACCCGTGAGTGAGGCGCGGATGGCGATTTCCGCTGTCTCAAGGTCCCGGATTTCCCCGATCATCACGATGTTCGGGTCGGCCCGGAGAATGGAACGAAGGGCTGTGGCGAAGGTCAGGCCGATCTCGTTCTTCACGGCGATCTGCATCACGCCGACGAGCTTGTTTTCCACAGGATCCTCGACGGTGACGATGCGCCGCTCGGGGTGGTTCACCTCGCTGAGGAAGGAGTAAAGACTGGTGGATTTACCCGATCCGGTCGGGCCGGTGATCAGGATGATGCCGTTGGGCAGGTGCAGGAGCGTCTCGATCTTTTTCTGAACGAAGGACTCCATGCCGAGCTTGGCGATGTTGAATTTCTCTTGGTTGAGGAGACGCAGGGAAACGCTCTCGCCCTCGACGGTGGGGACCGTAGCTACCCGGACGTCGATCGTGGCACCTTCGAACTGGAGGTTGATCCGTCCGTCCTGAGGCACGCGGCGCTCGGCGATGTCGAGGCGGGCCATGATTTTCAAACGGGCGATCACGGAACTTTGCAGCGCCTTGATGTTTTCCGGCACGGCGACTTCGATCAAACGACCGTCGATCCGGTAACGGATGCGAAGGTTCGTGCTCAGCGGCTCCACGTGAATATCAGTCGCGCGCTGGTCGAGTGCTTCCCGGATGATCTGGTTGACGAACTTGACGACGGAGGCTTCCTCGTCGTCGTCTTGGTCGATGACGTTTGCTTCGTCTTCGCCGGATTCAAGATGGTCGTAATCGAAATCGCGGCCTTCGAGAATTTGTTCAAACGTATCAGCACCCACACCATACAAACGCCGGAGTGCTTCATGCAGGCGTTTTCTGGAAGCCATGCACCAATCGATCGGCAGCGCGAGTTCCTGGGCGGCAGCTTGACGGGCGACGAGATTGAAAGGATCAAACGTGCAGAGTTTCAGACGCTTGTGCTCACCTTCGCCTTCGATGGCCACCGGCAACAAACGATGCCGCAACGCTAGCCGTGGTCCGCAAGCCTCGCGCAACGGTAATGGCACTTCCGCCATTGGAATGACGTCAAGCCACTCAATACCAAGGTCATGTGACAGTTCCCGCATGTAGCGCTCTTCATCCACGATGCCGGCGTCCAGCACGTCATCGATCGGGGATCGCTGGCGTTGGGATGCGGAACGAAGGACTTCGGTCAGAGCAGGAATGTCGTCACAACCAGTGCGACGGGCGGGTTCAATCAAAAGCTGGGTCATGTGATGCGACTTCTTGTCGCTTAAAACCCTTCCGGGCGCAATCTTGTCTCTTCAAATTCTACCAACCCCGAGAATACCCGTGCGATCCGGTGTAATCCGTGCATCCTCCCGAGCGTGTCGTATTTGGAAATCACGAATCTCCACACCCATTTCACCCAACGCACCGGGTCGATTTTTTCCCCCGGAAAACACGTCGTCCGCGCGGTGGACGGGGTGAGCTTGAAGCTGGAAAAAGGCGAAATCCTCGGTCTTGTCGGCGAATCCGGCTGTGGAAAATCCACGCTTTCCCGCACGATCCTGCAGCTCGTCCGCTCGACGTCGGGCTCGATTGTCCTGAACGGCGAGGATTTGTCCCAACTCACCGGTGCCGAAGTCCGCAGGCGACGGCTGGATTTCCAGATGGTTTTCCAGGACCCCTACGCCTCGCTGAATCCGCGGATGACGATCTTCTCCACCCTCGCCGAAGCCGTCCGCCAGCGTCACCCGAAGCTCAAAGGCGACGCCCTTTTCCAACGGGTGGAAACCCTCATGGCCACGGTCGGGCTCGATGCGAAAGTCATGCGGAAATACCCGCACGAATTCTCCGGCGGCCAGCGCCAGCGCATTGCGATCGCCCGCGCCCTCGCCCCGGAACCGAAGCTGATCATCGCGGACGAACCGGTCTCCGCACTCGATGTTTCCATCCAGTCGCAGATTCTCAACCTCATCAAATCCCTCCAAAAGGACCTCGGGCTGACGATGATTTTCATCTCCCACGACCTCGGCGTCGTCCACTACATCGCCGATCGCATCGCCGTCATGTATCAGGGAAAAATCGTCGAATCCGGCGAGGCAGGAAAAGTCTTCCATCATCCGGAAGCCGATTACACCAAGCGCCTGTTAGCGTCGATTCCCAAGCTCGTGGTGCACGGATAGAGGAGCCAGCGGCCCGAATCGTGAAGGGACCCGAGGAGTGGCGATATCGGATCGCCGATGCCCATGATGTGCCAATGATCGCGGTTTCCGTCCCCCCCCATTGGCTTTTCATGGGCGCAGGCGGACACATTGCGCCCCTCCTTGTGTTATACCGCCACGCATGATGATTTGTGGATTTGTCAACGCTGGCGATGACGTTGGTTCGCGGTTTGACTTGGACTGCGTTCAATGCGGATGATCCCGGCGACACGGTTTTTTTCGAACTTTATGGCAAGGGAACGAAGGGCGGATTCTTTGCGAGCTTCGTTCTGGACGGCTTTTACACGGTGGGCAATGACATCGGGAAAAACCCGGGTGTTAGCAAAGGGAGCATCCGGATCAGCTTCAACAAGAACACCAAGCTCATCACTTTTTCGTTTGATAAAACCGGATCGGCCGACGGCTACAAATGGACGAAGCTGTGCACGTTCTCGCCCACCGGAGTCGGCGGAGACCGGCGGGCGAACTGGAATATGAACCCGACAACCGGCAGATTCGGCATCAGGATCTATGGTTTTTCGGATAGCAGGATCGTGGCCGCCGGAACGGAAAATCTGGATAACTTTGTCCCGAAGGGGCTCTGAAAATAACAGCTCCCGCGGGCCGCGGAGCGGCTAACGACAGCCGGGTCTTCAGCGGTCGGCGTGTATCTGATTCCTATCGTCAAACTGAGGGTAGGAAGGTATGGCTTTGTGCAACACCATGGAAGTCATTGTTTTTCTCATCATTTTGGTCGAAGTCTGGCTGATAACCAAAGTGAGCGGCGCCCGGAAGGAAGCGAAAGAAGCGCGGGAACAAGTGCAGGCAATTCTCGGGCGGATGAGGGATCTGCAGCGGCAGTTGATGGAGATCAGGCAGGCGCTGGTGCCTCCGGCGGCGGCGAAAATGGATTCCGACGGGCTTCGGGCGGAATTTGAAGAACACAAGCAACAGATGCTGACGGAAGTGAAGGAAAGGCCTGTCGACATCGACGAGTCGCTGGAAAATCTGGAAGCGAGGCGTGGGGAAACTTCCCAAGCGCCCGTTCCACCGCCGTTGCCGATGGAATCCGTGGAAGCAGCCTTCGCGGAGCAGGAGACTCCGGCGGTTCCCGTGCGGCCGGCTGTCATCGAGGAGCCGAAGGAGCCGTTTTCTTTGGAGAAATTCATGGGGGTGAAGCTGTTTGCCTGGCTGGGCGGGGTGGCGATGTTCTTCGGGGTGGTTTTTTTCGTGAAGTATGCGTTTGAGAAAAACCTGATTCCTCCGCCAGTGAGGATCGCGATGGGATTTGTGATCGGCACGGGAATGCTGGTGGGCGGCCTGTGGTCGCATCGGCTGCCGCGTTACCGGGTGCTGGCGCAGACGTTCTGCGCGACCGGGGTGCTGATCCTTTACGGCGTGACCTTCGCAGCGCATGCGATCTATCGTTTGGAGGCCTTCGGATCGTTCCCCACGTTCGTCGTGATGGGTTTGGTGACGATCGTCGCATTCCTGATCGCGGTGCGGCTGGATGCGCTGGTGGTGGCGGTGCTTGGGATGCTCGGCGGATTTCTAACGCCGGTGCTGTTGTCCACCGGGCATGACCAGGTATTCGGGTTGTTCGGTTACATCGCGCTGCTGGACATCGGTCTGGTGGCGGTTTCGCGGCATGGGCGCTGGCGTTTCCTGACAAGCGCTGCCGCAGCGGGAACGGTGCTGATGCAAATCGGCTGGGGAGTGAAATTTTTCAACCAAGGTCATTATGACGAAGGCACGAAGACGTTAATCCCGATGGGGATCGCGTTGTTTTTCATTGCCGTGTTTTTCATCGGTGGATGGATGGGGAGACAGGGTAGGGAACTGGAGAAACATTCCACCGGTTCTGTATTGGGGCTGGCGGCGGTGGCAATGGCGTTTGCTTTCGTGCTGCTGGGTTACGAGCAGGTGGCGACGAGGTATTTCCTGTTGTATGGATTCGTGTTTCTTGTGCAGTTGGGAGTAATGGCGGTGGTGATGGCGCGTCCGCAGGTGGGCGTGGCGCAGTTGGTTGCGGCGGGTCTTGCCTTTCTACATCTGGCGTGTTGGACGATGGTTTATCTGACGGCGGAGAATCTGCGCGGAGCACTGGTGATCTATCTGGCATTCGGTGCGCTGCATGCGGTGGTTCCTGTTTTGCTGGCCAAACGATTGCCCCTGAATTCGGCGGTGCTGCCGTTGAAAGCGGGGCCGTGGGTTACGCCGCTGGTCTTGCTGCTGATGTTGTTGCCGGTGTTTCATCTCTCTCCGGTGTCGATGGTGATTTGGGTGGCCATCCTGATTCTTGATCTGATGGCACTCGGTCTGGCAGTGATGACGGGGGCGATGCTTTCTGTGCTGGCATCGTTGGCGCTGACGATGGTGGCGGCGGCGATGTGGCTGCTGAAAGGGCCGTCCCATGCGGATTCGCTGTTGCCGTTTTTGGGCGTGATCACCGGGTTCTCGGCGCTCTTTTCGGTGGGCGGGATGTTGCTCGCCAAGCGAACGAAAACTGAAGAGGGCAAGAGTTCTCTCGAAATCCAAGCGGCGGCGCTGCTGCCGGTGTGTTCGGCGTTGCTACCATTCGGGATGCTGATTCTAGCAGTGTTGCATTTGCCCGTGGCCAATCCATCGCCGGTATTCGGAGTGGCGTTGCTGATGTCGGTGCTTCTGGTGGGCCTGGCGATTCTGGGAAAACAAGGACCACTCGTGTTGGCGGCCTTGGCCGGGACGCTCGCAGTGGAAGCGGTGTGGCATGGGAATCATTTCCAAGCGGACTCGCCGATGGTCGCGCTGCCATGGTATCTGGGATTTTACGCGCTGTTTCTGGCTTTCCCATTCGTCTTCCGCAAGGCGTGCGCGGGGCAGGCCGCGCCGTGGATCGCCAGCGCGCTCTCGGGCGTGGGGCATTTTCTGCTGGTCCATCATCTGGTGAAACACGCGTTCCCGAATGGCATGATGGGCCTTCTTCCCGCAGGCTTTGCGGTGCCGGCGTTGGCGGCTTTGTTCATGGTGATCCGTTCGGCCAAGGAAATGGACGAGAAAAACCGCAGCCAGCTCGCGTGGTTCGGCGGGGTGGCGTTGTTTTTCATCACATTGATTTTCCCGATCCAATTCAGCCGCCAATGGCTGACGGTGAGTTGGGCGATGGAAGGGGCGCTGCTGTTGTGGTTGTTCCGGCGGGTGGTGCATCCGGGTTTGCAACTCACGGGGCTCGCTTTGTTAGCGGTTGCGTTTGTCCGACTGACGTTGAATCCGGCGGTGTTCACCGACTATCCGCGCAGTGGGACGGCGATTTTGAATTGGCATTTGTATGCCTACGGATTGGTGGCGGCGGCGCAATTTCTCGGAGCTGGCTGGTTCACGGATCCGGCGGGCAGGTGTGCGAAATTTCCGGCGCGTGGGGTGTTGTATGCATTCGGCGGAGTGTTGCTGTTCCTGCTGCTGAACATCGAGATCGCGGACTATTTCACGAGTCCGGGCGACCGGTGCGTGGCCTTCATGTTCGGCGGAAATTTCGCCCGCGACATGACCTACAGTATTGCCTGGGGATTGTTTTCGCTGGGGCTGCTGGGGGTCGGAATCTGGAAGAAATCGAAACATGCGCGTTATGCGGCGATCGGGCTGCTGGCGGTGACGCTGCTCAAGCTTTTCCTTCACGATCTGGCGGCGATTGAGAATATTTTCCGGATCGGCGCACTGCTCGGCGTGGCGGTGATCGCCTTCATCGCATCTTTCCTCTATCAACGGTTCTTCGACCGGACCGAACCTTCATGAAAACCATCTTCGCGTTATTATTAGCCACGGCTGGAATGCTCTCGGCCCGGCCGGATTGGCAGTGGGAGGCTTCGTTTGAGGTCGGAAAACCCGGGATGGTGAGGCTGGAACTTCCGCCTGCGGTGCTCGATGTTTCGCGACCGGATTTGGGCGACGTGCGGGTGTTTTCGCCTGAGGAAAAGGAGACGCCGTATCTGATTGAGAGACCGATCCGCCGTGAGGGCATGGTGTGCGAGGCGGTGGATTTGAAGGTCAATCAATCGGGGACGAACACGGTGGTCGAAGTTTCCTCCGGCATATCAGACCGGATCGAGGCGGTGGAATTGGTTTCCCCGGCGCGGGAGTTTCTCAAGTCGGTGACGATTGAAGGAAAAAAGGACGGCGGATGGCAGACATTGGCGACAAATGAGGTGATTTTCCGCCAGTCCGCTGGGGTCGAGCGTTTGCGGGTGCCGATCGCTGCTGGAGTTTGGGAAGGATTTCGTTTCACGGTGGATGATGGGCGGAGTCGGCCGGTGCCATTCACCGGCGCTCGGGTCGTCACCGCTGGGGAGAAACCTGATTCGGTCGAGCTGCCGGGCATCGTCGGCGAACGTGAGGAAAAATCCGGGGAAACCCGGCTGACACTGGATCTGGGGACGCGCAATCTGAACGTCGCGGAACTGCGGTTTGAAATTCCAGATGCGGTTTTCAGCCGGAAATGCAGCCTCGGGTATTCCGTGTCGACGCCGGACGGAGAATCCCGCGTGGAGACTTTTGCCACCCGCACGATCTATCGAGTGGGCGGCGATCACGGGGTTTCCACGGAAGAGCTGGTGGTCCCGGTCCAGCGCCGGATTCCCGCGCGTTTCATCGTGGCCACTTTCCGCAATGGCGACAGCCCGCCGCTGGCGGTGAGCAGTGGGAAAGTCCGGTGCTATCCGACGATTCTGGCGTTTCATGCAGCGCAAGCAGGTGGGTGGGAGTTGGCCACCGGAAACCGCAATGCCGTCGCGGCGGACTACGATTTGAACGCACTGCGCGGAGCACTGACCCAAGCGGGAGGGCAGTTTCTCACACCCGGTCCGCTGCGTAAAAATCCGGGTTTCGTCGCTCCGGAGCCATTGCCGGGAATGAAAATTTCCGGGGTGGAAATCGATCTCACGGACTGGTCGCGTCGGCGCAAGGTGCAAACGGCACCGCCCGGAATGATCCGGATCGAACTGGACGCGAAGGTGTTGTCGGGCAGCCGGACGGATCTCGGCGATCTGCGTTTGGTCCAGAATGGTCGGCAGATTCCTTATCTGGTGAAGCCTGGGACCGTATTTCATGAAATCAAACCGCTGGCGATTTCTCCGAAAAACGACCCGAAGCGCCCCAAAGTTTCCCGCTGGGAAATCACGCTGCCGGTGGGTGGTGTCCCGGTGGTGGACCTCACCGCCCACTCGTCAGCGCCGTTGTTCACACGCCGGTTCGTGGCGTCCATCGAGGGAAAAGACGATCTCGCCAACGCTTGGCGGCAAGACGTGGGCACGGCGGATTGGACGAAATCCGGCAGCGATGTGCCGCTCGTTTTGTCACTCAACGGCGAGCGTCTGCCCGCGAAGTTCATCCTGGAAACCAACGATGGCGACAATCCGCCGATCCCGCTGGACGACGTGGTTCTGCGATTCGCCGCGCCTTCCATCATCGCCAAGCTCTCGGACGCGGCCCCGCTTTTCCTATGCTACGGAAATCCGAAGGCCGCGCTGCCGCAATACGACCTTCGGATGGCTCGCAACGAAATGCTCGCCGCCGAACCGCAGCTCACGACTCTCGGCGACGAGGAAATCCTGCGCCCGGACACCAACGATCACCGCGCCCCGGATGCCGGATCGCCATGGCTTTGGGTGGCCCTCGCGGGAGTGGTGGCCGTGCTGCTGGTCATCGTCGCGAAATTGCTGCCCGCCCCACGACCGGCCGGGGAATCGTGAGCGCTTCCCGAAAGTTTTTAAAAACTTTCCTTGGCTGACAGCAATTATCTTGCAAATCCATCGGGCTGACGCTTTGTTCCGCGCTCAACCTACAACCTAGGACGGTCTGGCTTGCGCTGGATCCATCCCCTACGATTATGAGCGAAAAAGAAATCAACCTCAAAGAATATCAACTCCACGAAGGCGACACCGGTAGCTCCGCTTACCAAGTAGCCCTTCTCACCGCACGGATTTTCCACCTCACGGATCACCTGAACATCCACAAGAAGGACTTCGCGTCACGCCGCGGCCTTCTGACGATGGTTTCCCAGCGCCGCAAGTTGCTGGATTACATCAAAAAGGGCTCCGAAGAGCGCTATCAGCAGCTCATCCAAAGCCTCGGACTCCGCCGCTAACCCATTTCGCAAGCAGCCACGGGAAAACCCCGTGGCTGTTTTGTAAAGCGGTCCGGGCAATCAAAATTGATCCGCCCGGTTCGCCAGACATCTCCTCCGCAGCCCGCCTATTTGCGCGCTGCGGAATTTGTCTGAAAACGAAGATTGCCCGTCCTGCATTCCGCCGGATGGGCTGTACGCACTGAAAAAAAGAAAATACAGACTATGAATATCCATACACTTACGGCCGACGTCGGAACCAATCCGATGACGTTCGAAACCGGCAAAATTGCCAAACTCGCCGATGGCGCCGTCACCGTCCGTTGCGGCGACACCATCATCCTCGTCACCGCCGTTTCCTCCACCAAGGTGAAGCCCGGCCAGACCTGGTTCCCACTTTCCGTGGAATATAAGGAAAAAGCCACCGCTGCCGGCGTCTTCCCAGGCGGCTACTTCAAGCGCGAAGGTCGCCCAACCGAAAAGGAAATCCTCACCTGCCGCATGACGGACCGCCCGCTGCGTCCGCTCTTCCCGAAAGGTTACCTCTACGAAACCCAGATCGTCGCCATCCTTCTCAGCGCCGATGGCGTGAATGACTCCGACATCCTCGCGATGAACGGTGCCTCCGCCGCCCTCTGCCTTTCCGACATCCCGTTCGCCGGCCCGATCGGTGCCGTGCGTGTTGGCCGCGTTGACGGAAAATTCCTCATCAACCCGACCCATGACGAGCGCGCTGACAGCGATCTCGACCTGATCTACGTTGGTGACAAGACCAACGTCATCATGATCGAAGGCCAGGCCGACGAAATGCCGGAAGACGAATTCATCAAGGCTCTCCATTTCGCCCAGGAAGCCGTCACCAAGCTGGTGGCCGCTCAGGAAGAACTCGCGAAACTCGCCGGCAAGGAAAAGCGTTCTTACGAACTCACCGTCGCCAAGGAAAACCTTCTCGAAATCGCTTACGAAATCGCCGGCGACCGCATCGAGTCCGCCATCTACGCGCCATCGAAAACCGAGCGTGCCAAGAAAGTCGGCGCACTCCGCGACGAAGTGGAAGCCGCCATCAAGGAACGCGCTCCTGAAGCGACCGACTTCGACGTCGAGCAAGCCTTCGAATACCTTCAGAAGAAGGCGTTCCGCATTTCCATCATGGAAAAAGGCGTCCGCGCCGACGGCCGCAGCATCGGTGACCTCCGCGTTCTCTACGGAGAAGTCGGCACCCTGCCACGCGTTCACGGTTCCGCCATTTTCTCCCGCGGAGAAACCCAGGCGCTCGCCATCACCACCCTCGCTCCTGCTGACGAAAAGCAACATTTCGACAACTACGCCGGTGGCGAAGACGAAAAGCGCTTCATCCTCCACTACAACTTCCCTCCATTCTCCGTCGGCGAATGCGGACGCATGGGTGGCATCAACCGCCGCGAAATCGGTCACGGATCGCTCGCCGAGCGTTCCATCGAGCCTGTCATCCCTGACGAATCCGTCTTCCCATACGCCATCCGCGTTTCCTCGGAAGTCATGGAATCCAACGGTTCCACCTCGATGGCCTCCGTTTGCGCAGGCACCATGGCTCTCCTCGATGCCGGTGTCCCGCTCATCCGCCCTGTCGGTGGTATCTCCGTCGGTCTTGTCACGGAAAACAACGAAGACGGCTCGCTCAAGTCCCACAAGATGCTGCTCGACATCATCGGATCCGAAGACTTCTACGGCGACATGGACTTCAAGCTTTGCGGCACCAGCGAAGGTGTCACCGGCTACCAGCTCGACCTCAAGCTCGCCGGCCTCCCGCTCGCCATGCTTGAAGAAGCGATCCACATCGCCAAGGCAGGCCGCGACAAGGTTCTCGAGAAAATGGCAGAGTCCATCGTCGAGCCGAAGCAACTCAGCCCGCACGCTCCCCGCATCGTTTCCGTCAAGATCCCAGCGGATCGCATCGGTGAACTCATCGGACCTGGCGGCAAGAACATCAAGGGCATCCAGGCCGAGTCCGGCGCCGAGATCAACATCGAGGACGACGGCACCGTGCACATCTACGCTTCCAAGCAAGAAGGCCTCGATCGCGCCAAGGCGATGATCGACCGCATGTTCCAGGAAATCGAAGTGGGCAAGGTTTACACCGGCAAGGTCGTTTCCATCACTCAGTTCGGCGCATTCATGGAAGTGCTCCCTGGTAAAGACGGACTCGTCCACGTTTCCGAACTCGCCGAAGGCCGCACCGAAAACGTTGAAGACATCGTCAAAAAAGGCGACGTCATCACCGCCAAGTGCCTTGGAGTCGACGAAAAAGGCCGCGTGAAAATGTCCCGCCGCGCCTGGCTCCGCGACCAAAAAGCCGCTGAGGCCGAAGCCCAGCAGCCTGTCGCTGCCGAGTAATCCATCAAGGAACGGCGGTCTCCGATCCGCCTTATCCATTCATTAAACCGGCGTCCCCACAAGGGCCGCCGGTTTTTTGTATTTGGGGATGCGCTATTTTAATTTGGAGTTAATTATTGAAATAATAAGTCGGCTATTTTAGTTTGTAGCGACAAATTAAAATAAGATGCTCCCCTATTTCAATTTCCTGCGTCCCCTATGAACACCTTCCACGCCGGACATTTGATCAAACGGGTAGGGTACCGCAGTTTCGAACCCGCGAAAATCGATCGTATTTGGCGGATCGATGATCCGATGGTGCAAGAGGCTCTCAGTCGCGCAGACCGCCATCTGGGACGCCTCGACATGTTTTCGGAGTATGTTCCGAATCTCGATTTGTTCATTCAGATGCACCTCACCAAGGAGGCCACGAAATCCAGCAGCATCGAAGATACCCGCACCGAGATCGAAGAGGCCATTTTGCCTGAAGAGGAAATCGCGGTGGAGCGTCGTGACGACTGGATCGAAGTGAACAACTACATCAACGCCATGCGTCACTGCATGGAGGCGCTGGATCGACTTCCATTTTCCACCCGCTTGCTCAAGGAAGCCCACGCCACCCTCATGCAGGGCGTGCGCGGCGCGGAAAAAATGCCCGGCGAATTCCGCACCAGCCAGAACTGGCTCGGCGGTTCCAACCCCGGCAATGCCCGCTTCGTGCCTCCCGCCCAGGAAAACGTCCCCGAACTGATGGGCGATCTCGAAACCTTTGCCCACAATGATGACCTCCACATGCCTCCTCTTCTCCGGGCTGGCATTATGCACTACCAGTTCGAGACCATTCATCCCTTTCTCGACGGCAATGGGCGGATCGGCCGTTTGATGATCCCGCTTTATCTCATCTCCAGCGGCATTCTCAAACAGCCCGTTCTGTATCTATCCGATTACCTGGAACGCAACCGCGAGGAATATTACGAGCGACTCACCCGTGTCCGGGATCACAACGACCTTTCCGGTTGGCTCCACTTCTTTCTCGATGGAGTCACCGAAACCGCGAAAAAAGGCGTCGAAACATTCGATCAAATCCTTCAGCTCAAGCGGCATTGGGATACTGAGATCGCTTCATGGAAACCTCGCACCGCGCATGGGGCCAACCTTTTCACCCATCTCTTCACGCATCCTTGGGTGAATGCGGGCCAGGTCTGCCAAGTTTGTAATGTTTCTCCCGCCACGGCCTACAGCCTCATCGAGCGTGTCGTCGGTTGCGGTCTGTTGCGCGAAATCACCGGTGCGAAGCGCGGTAAACTTTACCTCTTCGAACCCTACCTAAAGCTCTTCCGCTAGAAAAACGCCGCGTCTCGCCGCAACTCCAAGCTTCTCACACAATAGCGGGTTTGATCTCGCTTCCTCAGGTCGCTAGCTTCCGCCTTATCCCAGCTGAAACAATTTCGCGGGCTCGAACACGTCAAGTTCGAGAACCTCGGGCGTGCCAACCTGATCATCGGGGGAAACAACACGGGGAAGACTTCGATTTTGGAGGCTTTGGTGTTGTTGTATGGAAGTTCTCATCAAGCTGAGCAGCTTTCGACTACCTTTCCGAAGTTTTCAACTGCTTGGATTCATTTGTCAGTTGTTTGAAGAGCATCCACGGCGAAGCGGCTCATGAAAAAGCCCGGTTTGCTCTCTGGACCATCGCCGCGCAAGGAGTGGGTGCGAAGGATAGGTTGTCCCTGGAATATGCGATCCCTAATCTGCCCATCGATTGGGACGACGCTGCTTTCATCCCGTTGAGGGATTTGTTGTTCCCGTTGGAGTTTGGCTGCCATGGCGAGGGGCAGCGAAAATGTCTCATAGCAGATCGAGATGTTCTTGGCTTCGTCTGGCGCGGCAACGGCGGGGGCTGCTTTGGTCTCGCGATAGGGATCGGCGGGTTTTTCCTGACCATGCAGGGAGGCGACGGCAAGCAAGGCGATGATGAATGATTGGATTTTCATGACCGGCCCAACCTAGCGAAATCTATTCGCGGAAGTGTCAAAAGATTGTCATAATTTCAGCCCTTCCGGAAATGAGTGGTTGCGGTGGCGTGACAGCTTTTTTCGATAAATGAACGAACGGCGTCGTGTATTGACCTTCCGCCCATGAAAAACCCTTCCCGCTTCTTCTTCTGCTCCGTTTTTGTATCCCTGTGCTCAGTCGTCAGCCCGGCGATGGCGGAGGAAACGGAGTTCACCATTGGCCCGGATTATTCGGATGCACCGGAGACGAAGGCTCGGGATGGCGTGCCGCACGGGCAGGTCTTCGAATTTACGATGGACTCGAAAGACAGCGAGATCTACCCGGGCATCGCGAAGAATCAGCCGGGCACGGTTCCCTATCAGCGGAAGGTCGCGGTTTACGTTCCAGCGCAATACAAACCGGGCAGCGAGGCGGCGTTCATCGTGGCGCAGGACGGACTCGGCTATCGCGGGTTCCTGCCGAACGTGCTCGACAACATGATCCACGAAAAACGCCTGCCCGTGATAGTCGCCGTCATGATCAATTCCGGCGGCGGCGATTCCAAGGGTAGCGAGCGTGGTCTCGAATACGACACCGTTTCCGGCACCTACACTGATTTCATCGAGAAGGAGGTCCTGCCGAAAATCAGCGGGGACTATCAGATTGAATTCACCCAAGATCCCGAAGGCCGCGCGACGATGGGCGGTAGTTCCGGCGGCGCGGCGGCGTTCACGATGGCGTGGTTCCACCCGGAGCTTTATCGAAAAGTCCTGACTTACTCGGGAACCTACGTGAACCAACAATTTCCGGACGATCCGAAAACTCCGCACGGCGCATGGGAATACCATGAAAATCTGATCAGGAATTCCCCGAAGAAGCCCATCCGCATCTGGCTCCATGTGAGCGAAAATGACAACGGCCACGAGAAGGACGAAGCCTCGCTCCACAACTGGGTGATGGCGAACCAGCGAATGGCCGCCGAGCTGAAAGCGAAGGGATATGACTATCGTTATGTTTTCGCCAAAGCGGCGGGTCACACCGACCGCCGTGTGACGAAACAAACCCTGCCTGGTGCCCTCGAATGGCTCTGGCGGGGTTATTCGGCGAAATGATGGGTTCGGATGGCCGATGCTTGTGAAAGAACAGACAGGAATGTCTGTGCTACGACACTTTTTTCAGCGGCGGCTTGATCCGGTAAGCCGTTTTCGCTTCACTGACCCATGCGCTTTTTCTCCCTCGTCCCGGCAGCACTCATTCCTCTCCTATTCAGCTGCGGTGGCGGCGGCGGATACGGCCGCGTCGGGCTCGATGCCGCACCGAAAATTGTCAACGTTTCCTCCTACGATCCGAAGGAAAAGCAACGCTCCGGCGATTCCTTTTCCCCCACCGACGTCTCCGCTCTCAAGCGCAACGGCGCACACGGCCTGATCGCCCGCTGCGGCAAGGGCATGGCGCTCGATGACAAATGTGCGGACTTTCTCAGCGCGGCCAACCGCGAGGATATGAAACTCGGGACCTACTATTTCGTCCTGAAAACCTCCAGCCCGGTTGCCCAAGCCGATCAGTACATCGACCGTCTCCGCCAAATTTCACCTGGCAGAAAAGTCCTGCTCGTCGGCGACTTCGATACCAAGTCGAGCCCGGCGGATCTCGTCGCCTTCATCAACCGCGTCGAGCAACGCACCGGCGTTTTGCCCGTCATCTATCTGGAAAACAGCGATCGCCTCCGGGGAACGCTTTGCTGCGCCTCATCCTCCCAGAAAAACCGCATCAGCCAATGTCCCTACTGGCTCGCGCTTTATTCGGACTCCGCTGCTTTCGAAACCCCGAAACAACTGATGAGCGCCTACGGGGTCTGGCACGATTGGGCGATGTGGCAATACGCTGGCGTCGAGTGGTCCGGCAGATCCGTTTCAAAACACTACCATCACGGCCCATGGAAATCGCCCGCCTACTTCGGCTCCATGGACCGCCCGCTGGAGCACAACGCATTCAATGGATCGCTCGGCGAACTGAATGATTTCTGGGAAAAGCATTCCTGGGAGGTGAGGTGAAGGGCGACGGCCTTGCTGTCGTTTCTTCATGTCCACGCCCGGCTACTGATTCGAAGAGAGGACAACAAGGTTCTCACTCGAATGGCACGTAGTTAGGCCGATTGCCAGAAGTCATCGCCGAGACTTCCTCCGACATGTGCCACCGGAAGGCGGTCCGGAGTTCACGTCTTCAGCGTGCTCTTCATGCGGGAAGAAGTTTCGGTAATCCATTTTGGCAAACGGACCAAGGCGAAGGCCGTTTCCGAAGATATCGACTCGGAGTGAGATGCTCCGACTACGGCGTGGAACGGGGACGCTCCAGCCGCGATGCGCGATCATCGGCTTAACTGCGTGCCATTCGTCTTCACTCCTTATTTTCTTGCCCGCCGGGACGTTCCCACCAGTTTTCCATCCATGGCATCCTCCCCAAACCTCGTCACGATCAACCCGTATTTCAAAGCCCGCGAAGGCCGCTTGGAAGAATTCCACGCCCTGATGCTGGAGTTCGCGGAAAAAACCCGCTCGGAGGAGACCTGCTATTTTTACGAATTCACCACGCTGGACGACCGCGCGTTTTGCCGGGAAGGTTACGAAGGCGCGGCCGGGGTGTTCGCTCATTTGGAAAACGTCGGCGAGTTGTTGGGCCGGATGGAGAAAATCGCCGATCTCACCCAGCTCCAGTTCCATGGACCTGCTGCGGAAATCGACAAACTGCGCGAACCCCTTGCGCATCTTCCCGCCGAGTTCTTCGTGCTGCATTGCAGCATTGATCGATAAGGAAAGTGTCTCGGCTGTCTCAGCCGGGTGCCGGGATGCTGCTTCCGGCTGGGACAGCCGGAACACATTGATTTCATGGCCTTGCACCGAGGCACCGGACTCTTTAGAAATCGGCTCACGTGTCTGACGAATCTCTGAAAAACCACCCCAAACGCTGGAAATGGCGGATGGAGTGGCTTGCTCAGACGGGGATGGAAAAATGCGTGAGTTTCTTGCCCGGGCCCACGGTTTTCCGGCTGGGCGAGACGCTGGGAGGACTGGCTTGGCATTTGATGTCCGGCCGACGGCGGGTGGTTTTGCGCAATCTGCGGATCGCCCTGCATGGCGAGTATGACCTGCCGACGCTCGAGAAAATGGCCTGCGAATCGTTCCGGCGGACGGGAGCGAATCTGCTTTCCGCCGCCCACACGACGCGGCTGCCGATTGAGAAAATCGGCGAAATTCTTACCGTCGAGAATCCCGAGTTGATCGAAAAGGCGCTGGCGGGCGGCAAGGGTTTGGTCCTGATGCCGCCGCACATGGGGAATTGGGAAATTCTCACGCGCATGAACCGTCTTTTCCCGCCGGGGCATCCGAACGGGGCGTTTTACCGACCGCTGAACAACCCGATTCTCGACGAGCAACTCCTCGCCCAGCGAGAGGCGGAGGGGACGCGGCTTTTTTCCAAACGCGATAGTTTCCACCTCGTCACCGGCTTCATCCGGGACGGCGGCATCGTGGGGATTCTGGCGGACCAACGGGTCGGCGGGAAAGGGGAGTTGGTGCGGTTTTTCGGTCGGCTCACGAGGGCGAGTCCGTTGCCCAGCCTGATGGCGCGACGGAGCAAAAGTCAGGTTTTCGCGATGTCCGTGATCACGGTGGAGCCGGGAAAATGGAAGATCCGCTACTACGCGGTGGAGGGGCCGATTTCCACGGCGAGCTGCATGAAGGCGCTGGAAAATGCGATGAAGGCGAGCCCGCTCGACGTGTTCTGGCTACAGGATCGCTGGAAACTTTACATCAAGGACCGCTGGCCGCTCACCGATTGGCTGGGCCCGGCCGCCCACGGCGAAGGCACGCCGCACCGGGCGTTGTTGTGGCTTCCCGGGACTCCGCCGGGCTGGAAGGTTCCGAGTAATTGGACGCATCCCGATGTGCCGTATGAAGTCATCCACAGGGAGGCGAAACTCCCCGGCACCGACCGCGATTCGCTTCAGAAATTCATCGCCGAAACCGACCGCGCGAAACCGCTTCCCATCGATTTTATCCTCACCTGCAACGCCTCCAAGGCTCTCGTCAAAGCCGCGAAACGCGAAGGCATTCCGTTGATTTCCCTCAAGCCGCAGCCATGAAAGTCATCCAAATTCTCCCCGAGCTGAATGCCGGCGGCGTCGAGCGCGGCACCTTGGAGGTCGCCGATCATCTGGTGAAAAATGGCCACGAATCCATCGTCATTTCCCACGGCGGAAGGCTGGTGGAGGAGCTGGAAAACGCCGGATCGCGTCACCTTACGATGCCGGTCCACCGCAAGGCATTGGCGTCGCTCGGACAAATTCCAGCGCTGCGGAAATGGTTCATCGAGGAGAAACCGGACATCATCCACCTCCGCTCACGCATGCCGGCTTGGCTGGCTTATCTGGCTTGGAAGAGCTTGGACAAACGCACCCGCCCAAGGCTCGTCACGACCGTTCACGGCTTTTATTCGGTCAATGCCTACTCGGCGGTCATGACGAAGGGCGAGGCGGTCATCGCCGTTTCCGAGAGCGTGCGGGATTACATTTTGAAAAACTACCCGGCGACCGATCCCGGGAAACTCAGCGTGATCCACCGCGGCGTGGACGAGGCACTTTATCCGGCGGGTTTTGTGCCGTCGGACGATTGGCTGGAGGCGTGGAAAACCGCGCAACCGGAATTGAAAGGGCGATTTCGGCTGCTGTTGCCGGGTCGGCTTACGCGCTGGAAAGGGCAGGAGGATTTCATCAAAATGGTCGCGAAATTGGTCGAACTCGGCGAACCTGTTCAAGGCCTGATCGTTGGCGGCCCGCACCCGAAGAAGGTGGCGTTTCTCGATGAACTCAAGGCGCTGGCGGCCAGCCTCGGCATCGCTGACCGCATTTCATTTCTCGGCCACCGTACGGATTTGAAGGAAATCATGGCGGTTTCCACCGTCGTCTATTCGATGTCGCTCGATCCGGAAGCGTTCGGTCGGGTTTCGCTGGAAGCACTCGCGCTCGGGAAGCCGGTCATCGGCTACGACCACGGCGGCGTCGCGGAGCAACTGCGCGTGATTTTCCCGCAAGGCCTCGTAAAAACCGGGGACGTCAACCGGGCCATTGACTTGACCCGCGAAATTCTGAAAACTTGCCCCTGCCCTTTGTCCATCGAGGCTTTCACGCTCCGGCGCATGCTCCAATCGACGTTCGATGTTTACCAAACGCTTCTCGCCAAACCCCGCTCCTAGCCGCTCATGAAACAAGTCATCTGCATGAAATGGGGCACGGTTTACGGACCGGAATACGTGAACATCATGTGGGCGATGATCCGCCGCAACGTCACCGGGGATTTCACGCTCATCTGCTTCACCGACGATACCACCGGCGTCCGACCCGAAGTAAAATGCCTGCCGCTGCCCTCGCTCGGCTGCGAAATCCCGGCCGACGTCCCGGGGAAATGGCCGAAAATCGCGCTTTGGGGCAAGGACTTGGCGGGTCTCACCGGTACCGCGCTTTTCATCGATCTGGACTCAGTGATCGTCTCCAATATCGACGACTATTTCACCCACGGCGATCCGAACGACGTTTACGTGGCGCGGAATTGGGTGCGCATGTTCGGCAAACACGGTCAGACGTCGGTCTTCCGTTTCCCGATTGGGAAAAACGCCTACATGCTCGAAAACCTCCAGGCCGACTCCGCCGTGATTTCGCGGAAATACCGCTTCGAGCAGAACTACGTCACCGCCAACGTGAAGAGCGGCATCAAATTCTGGCCGGAATCGTGGACCAAACATTTCAGCAAGCACTGCATGGGGATCTGGCCATTGCGCTACCTGCGGCCACCGGTTTTACCGGAAGGCGTGAAGATCGTCACCTTCCCTGGCCACCCGAAACCGCCCGATGGCGCGCTCGGCCAATGGTCCGAGGAAAAACCGCATCGTCCGCGCTTGGAGCACCTCAAGTGGGTCCTCAGCCAACGCAAGATCGACCGCCGCTGGCGCCGCCACATTTCCCGCTACCTCATGCCGTCGCCATGGGTCGCCGAGCACTGGCGGGAGTGAAATTTCCGCCGATGACCTCCGATCGTCCATCGCACCAGGTAAGGAGGGTCGATCTTCGGTCGACCCGTCCGCGAATCGGGCGAATCTTTGGACAGCTTGCAAACCCACCGCGTCCGGCTGCGTTGCGATCGCCCGGAGTTCAAGCCGAAGAGCACGCTAAAGCGCGAACTCCGGACAGCGCCCCGGCAGCTCGCCGTTCTCTTCAAAAGATTCGCCCAACTCGCGGTGCCACCAACTGGAGCGCGGAATTTATTCCGCCAGTATGTTACGGACGTGAAGAGCACGCTAAAGCGCGAACTCCGGACAACGCCCCGACGTCTCACTATTTCTTCCAAAAGATTCGCCCAATTCGCCTGATTCGCGGTGCCTTCCTCTTATTTCGCCAGTCCCCTCCGCACCGACACTTGCGAAATAAATTTCGCGGTCCAACAGAACCATGAGCGCCAAACGTATCATCTGGATCATCAGCGAGGGAAGTCCCGGCCACGTGAGCCAATCGACGGGACTCGCCGCCGCTTTGGCGGAAAAATTTCCCGTGGAAACGCGACAACTCGAATGTCGGCCGAAGATCAAAGGCTTCGTCCGCCACCTGATCCGCCTCTTATGGATGGGAAAAACCGGACGCCCGCTTCCCGATTCCTGGCTCTACGGACCGATCGGCCTGGAGCGTCCCAATTCCGACGAACCTGCACCCGACCTGATCATTTCCAGCGGTGGCCGCAGCGTCTTCGCGGCCCGGACGCTGGCGGTGAAGCATGGAGTGCCCTTCGTTTTCCTCGGCGAACGGAAACCCTACCCGCCGGAATGGTTTCACACGGTTTTCACCCCATCCTCGCTGGAAATCGCTCCGAACGATCTCCGCATGGACGTGATCCCCACCAAGATCACGCCCGAGGTCGTCCACCAAGCCGCAGCCGATTGGGAAAACAAACCGACCGGTCGACTCTGGACCATGCTCATCGGCGGCAAATCCCGCAGCCACGATTTCCAGAACGCCGATTGGGAAAAACTCGCCGAAGGCATGACCGCCCTGGCGAAAACCGAAGGCATCCGCTGGCTCGTGACCACTTCCCGCCGGACCGGAAAAGACGTGGAATCAAAACTACGCGACCTCCTTCCTCCCGAAATCATCGCCGACGCCGTCTGGTGGTGCCATCAGCCGGAAAAGAAATTTCCCGCCTACCTTGGCGCTGCCGAGGCGATCTGGGTCACGCAGGACAGCGTTTCCATGGTGACAGAAGCGGTCGCGACCGATAAGCCAGTCGTCGTGATCCAGCCCGCGCACACTCCCTTTCCTGCCACCAGCTTCATGCCGGGCTACCTCGCGAATCTCGAATCCCTGGGTCTGATCTCCCGCCTGCCGATCGCCCGGCTGACCGAAGTGAACCGGGATTTCCTGACCCATCCGCGACCCGCCATCAAGGTGACCGAGATCATGGCGGACCAATTGTGCCAACGGCTAAAGTGGAATTGAAAACAATGGATTTCAACGAGTTGCAACAAATTTTCGAAGGCCGACGCATCGCTTTGGTCGGCAATGCCCAGAGTATTTTCGGAAAAAACCACGGCGCGGAGATCGACGCGCACGACGTCGTGATGCGCTTCAATTACGGCGAAATCAAATCCCCCCGCGACCAAGGCAGCCGCACCGACGTCTACGGCCTCTCTGATGCCCGTATCACTTGGGACTACATCGAAACGAATTTCCACCCGCGCGTCGTCGTCTGGCTAACGCCGAAACCGCTCTCGGAAAAACTTTCCGAACCCAACGCCATCCCGCTTTTCCGCACGCCCGAAACCGTGGCGGAAGAACTCAGCGTGAAGACCTCGCCGGGCCGTCCGTCGTCCGGTCTGATCGCCAGCAGCCTCGTTCTGGACAAGTGCGGCGCGGCGTCGATCGACCTCTACGGCTTCGATTTTTTTGAAACCCGCACGTTTTATCATGGCATTCGCTGGCGATTCTGGCGCAAACGGCGCATGCCGCACGTCGGTTCGTCCGAGCGGAAGGTGATCGAATCCATGGGGATCGCGATCCACTGACATCATTTTAGGAATCATGAGAAAACCAACCGTCGCCCTCATCAACGACACCAGCATCTACCAGTCGCACTTCGGCTGCCGGTTGGTGTGTCAGACTTTCCGCGAGCAATTCGCGCGCACCGGGCTGGAGCTCAAGGTTTCCCTGAAGCGCGATTTCAACGTCGCGGATTATCAGAAGCAACTTGAGGGCGTGGATCTGGTCGTCATCAACGGCGAGGGTTCGATCCATCACAACAAGCATCGCCACCTCGTCGATCTGGCCGGGAAATTTCCCTCCGTCCTGATGAACTGCGTTTATCAGGAAAACTCGCCACACCCGGATTTGGAGAAATTCCTCTTCATCTCCGCCCGGGAATCCGCGAGCACCGCTGCCGTGAATACTGCCGGTGGCAAGTGCATCACCGTGCCAGACGCGATGTTCGCCTCGTCATTTTTACGCTCGTTCCAAAAGCCCGCGCCGACCGAAGAATACGGCGAGACGGACAACGTGCTGCGCCAATACGTGAATGTCGGCCCGCTGAAAATGCGTTGGAAAATCGGTTTCACCACGCGCTACCCCACCGTTTCCGGCTACTTGAACAAGCTCTGTTCCTACCGCCGCCTCTGCATCGGCCGCTTCCATGCAGCGGTCGCGAGCTCGGTTTTGGAAATCCCGTATGCCACTTGGGATTCGAACACGTGGAAAACGGAAGCGATGATGAAGGACATGGGCGTGCCGCACCTGCACTTCGATTCCTACAAGGCCGCGAAGGAAAACGTGCCCACCGTTTTTCCCGAAGAAATCCGCAAGTTCGCCACCGAAGCCAAAGGCCGCGTCGAGGCCGCCTTCGATCGCATCGCGGAAATCGCCCGGGAACGCGCCAACTGATCCATGGAAGTCCCGATCCATCACTTCGAAAAAGCACGGCTCTTCATGGGCGGGTTTATCTGCGATGGCAGGGCGATGAGGGCGATGGCCGGAGCATGGAATTTCTACGTCCCCGCTCTCAACCTCAAGCTCGCCTATCCGAATAACGGCAACATTCATTGCCTCCGCCCGGTCACCCCGGCGTTCGACAAACTGATGTCCGGCGCGCTCGATGATGAAAGGATCGGCCGCTATTCCGCCGACGATTGGAAACAAGCGCTCACCAAAAGCACCCGCCGCCGCGCTGCCGAGAACTACATTTCCGCCTCCCGCCTGCATGCCGCCGGCCTCGGTCCGAAGCCGCTGGGGATTTGTTACGTGCGGAATTTTTCCTACAAACTCTTCGGCTCCTGGAGCGAAACCGCAGGAATCCTGATTGAGGACATCAATCAGCTCCCGCAGAAAACCAACGCCACCGAGGAGGAAATCATCGCCGCCGGCGTCACCCTTGATCGAATCAAAAGCTGCGTCCGCCAGCAGATCAAAGGCTACGTCAGCGACCTCAATTCCGTCGTCGGCGTCATGCCCGTGGATGCGGAGGACGAAATCGAAGCGATCCTGAAGCAACTCTCGGAGCGGGTGGACCGATAATATTTCGGTTCACCGCAAAGACGCGGAGTTCGCGAAGGGACGCAAAGGAAGAGAGAACCAAAATCTTCTGATTCTTTGCGTTCCTTCGCGAACTCCGCGCCTTTGCGGTAAATCCTATTGAATTGGGCCATTGCCGCCATCGTGAATGGTGTTGCCAAAGGGTGGGTGCTTGGTAGGTTTTCCGTCCCTTGAGCATCCAAAATTCTCCTAAAAAGATCCTCGTTACCGGAGGAGCCGGGTTCATTGGCTCGCATCTCAGCGAGGCGCTGATGGCTGCGGGCCACGACGTGGTGATTCTCGACGATTTCAACGATTACTACGATCCGGCGATCAAGGAGAACAATATGGCGGCCTTGCAAGGGAAGGTCGAGATCGTCCGTGGAGACATCAGCGACGACGCGGTGGTGGTGGATGTTTTCACACGCCATCAGTTCGACGGTGTTTTCCACCTTGCGGCGAGAGCGGGCGTCCGGCCATCGATCGCGAATCCACGGCTCTATTTCAGCACGAACATGGATGGCACGCTGAACCTGCTGGAAGCCTGTCGCCACAACGGGGTGAAATTTTTCGTATTTGCCTCATCGTCATCGGTTTACGGCGTGAACACAAAGGTCCCGTTCGCGGAAACAGACCTCATCGAACGCACCATTTCACCCTACGCGGCGACGAAGCTGGCGGGCGAGCAGATGTGCTCGAACTACTCGCATCTCTTCGGTCTGCGGTGCTCCTGCCTGCGGTTTTTCACGGTTTACGGACCGCGCCAAAGACCGGATCTGGCGATTTCCAAGTTCACCTCGGCGCTGCTGCATGACCGGTCGATCGACCGTTATGGCGACGGCAGCACGGCGCGGGATTACACCTACGTCGATGACATCGTCAGCGGAATCCTCGCGGCAGCGGACTACACCGAGCAGTCGCCATTTGAAATTTTCAACCTCGGCGGCGCGGCCACAACCACGCTGAACGAACTGATCGGCCTGGTGGAATCTGCCGTCGGCACGAAGGCCGTCATCCACGATTTGCCCGACCAACCCGGCGACGTCCCAAGGACCTACGCCGACGTTACCAAGGCCGAGAAACTGCTCGGCTATCACCCAATGACCCCGATCCGCGAGGGAATCACCAAATATGTGGAGTGGCAGCGGAATCGGCTCAACGAGCTCAAAAATAAGGGGTGAGGACGAACGGCACGTCGTTAAGGCGGATTGCCAGAAGTCATTGCCGAAACCCCTCCGACATGTGCCACCTGAAGGCGGTCCGGAGTTCACGTCTTCAGCGTGCTCTTCATGAAGAGGCAAGCTGAAGCTCGGACTCCGGACAGCGGAAGGAAAATCATCACCGGGAACGAGTTCCGGTCATTTCCGAAGATTTCGACTCGGAGCAAGATATTCGGACTACGGCTTCAAAACTCAACGCCAGTGTTCCGCGATCCACGGGGTGGGGCGGACGTGTTTGTAGAGCTTTTTCCAAGGCTTGTTCACCGGCCATTCGCCGCGAGTTGCCTCGTCGATGTCGGGTTTTCCGGTGAAGGCGATGACCTTGGTTTCCTTCGGCAGGACCGGGGTTTTGAAGAAATTCAGCGGCCAGCGGGGGATCAGCGAGTGCTTGAAGCTGAGGCACCATTCGGACGGGAAAAACTCGACCTTGCCGAGCGTGCGGCAGACGAAGGTCTGACTGTTGCGGTAGAGATCCATCATCGCCATCGGGTCCGGGCGGAAGCGATCCCAAACCTTGGTCAGCGCACCGACGCGGAAACGGAAAACCGACATGTTGCCGATGCCTTGGCCGATCTGCGTCCAGTTTTCACAGACACAGAAATCGAGCTCCGGCTTGTAGTCGAAAAACGCATCGATCGATCCGGTGATCAGCAGGTCGAGATCGAGGTGCAGCACATTTCCCTGAAGGTCGGCGAGTTCCGGTTTGAAAATGAACATCCGGCGGAACGGGTGGAAACGCATGCGCTCCGGCAGATCGAACTGCGGCATTGGGAAAACCTCCACTTCCTCACGGATGCCCGTCGGATCGTCGGTGAAGCAGACGACGCGGAGTGGTCGCGAGGTGTTCCGCATGGCCATGGCATAGGTCCGGTTGACGTATTCGGAGCTATAGCGGTCGCCCCACTTGAGGCAGAGCAAGGTTTGGCGCGGGGCTTGGGAAGGGTCTGCGGTGGACATGAGGAAGCGCTTGGGAACGGAGTTTCGAGGTCGGGAGCGTGGGAGCCCGGCGTTGCTGCGTCAAATTGAAAGCGTTTTCAGGGTTGCGGTGTCTCGATTTGGAATTCAACCGCAGATGAGCGGGATGGACGCAGGGGCCTATTTTGAAATCGAGTCGGTCGTCAACGGCTAAGGCGCTTGAGCACCTCGGCGGCACAGCGATCCGCCTCGCGCAGGGTTTCCGGTGGGGCGGTCAGATTCCGGGATTTTTCCCAATCGCTGAAACGGGTGAGAAATCCAGCGGTCACGAGTTGCTCGACCCCGCGAAGGACGCGCGAGGATCCGAGTTCGTGAACAGGCAGCAGGCCGACCTTCGCGCCAGAGCTGAGCGCTTCGTAAATCATGGAGACCGAATCTTCCGTGACCCAAACCTCTCCAGCGGCGGCGAGTGTCCCCGGCAGCCAATCCGGCGTCGTTTCCTGATGCGGAAAAATCTCGATGGTGGGCAGGGATTTCCGGATTTCGGCGGAAAATCCTTCCGGTGTGCGGCGGGAATCGGTGAGTAGCCAATGGCCGCCGGAGGTGATTTCCGTGAGGGCTGCGAGGAGTTTTTTCGCGTCCCAGCCGTGATTGGATGACGGGCCGCCGATGAGGATGAGCTGGCCGGATTTTCCGCCGGATACGGGGGCCACGCGGTTGAGTGCGCCTCGGCTGATGAGGAGATTCTTCGTCGCAGGCGGCTTCGGGAAATCGTGGGAAGGCGCGATGCAGAGGTCGAACCAGCCCATCGGCAGGCTCGGTTTCATCAGGACAATGCTGCGGGCGTGATGTTTCCGCGCC
>JBDSZP010000107.1:0-9866 GCA_039925065.1 Luteolibacter sp. | reverse complement strand
GTCGTCGATGAGTTTGCCGGCACCTTCCATCGCGGAGAGGAGCGTGGATTCGGTCATCCGGGCGGGCGGCTTGGTTTCCTCGGCGAGGAGTTCGATGGATTCCACGCTGGCGGGTTCCCCGGCGCTGACGGGGCAAAGCTCGTCTTTTCCTGCTGCGACTCCGGGGCGACGGCCGTAAACTTCGAGCCAGCCGGGTTTCACGAGGATGCGGCCTTCGGTTTTGAAGGTGTCCTGCTCGATGCGGGTGAGGCGGGTGGTTTGCTCGAACTCGGCGGATGGGTAGAAGACGGCGATGAAGCGTTTGACGATCATGTCATACAGCTTTTGCTCGGCTTCGGAGAGTTTGGCGAATTTGCCGGTCGGGATGATGGCAAAGTGATCCGAAACTTTCTTGGAATCGAAAACGCGGCGGGACTTGTGGAGGCGCGGGCCACCGTTTGGCTCGCCATCGCCACCGGCGAGAACGGCTTTGGCGTATTTGGAAACGTCGAGGTCGCTGTTGCCGATGTCCGCCATCGTTTCGCGCACGTTTCCTGTGTAATCTTCCGGAAGGTAGCGCGAATCGGTCCGCGGGTAGGTGATCATCTTGTGCTTTTCATAGAGCGCCTGGGCGATCTGAAGCGTGCCTTTCGCGGAGAACGGGGCCTCGCGCTGGAGGGTGGTGAGGTCGTAAAGCTGTGGGGAAATCTGGGTGTTCGCCTTCTTTTCCTCGGTGACCTTGCCGGTTTTGCCAGTGCAGCGGGCGACGATGGCTTCGGCGGTTTGCTGGTCCCAGATGCGCTCGGGTTTCGAGAGCGGGGCGTTTTCGTCCTTTTTCCAGGATTCGTCGATCCACTTGCCGAGGTATTCGCCGGCTTGGACGCCGAAATTGGCGTGGACTTCGAAATAGGGCGTCGGCTTGAAAGCGCGGATCTCGGCCTCGCGCTGGGCGAGGATGGCGAGCGTCGGCGTTTGGACGCGACCAGCAGCGGTGATGTTGAATCCGCCGTGACGAGAATTGAAGCAAGTCAGGGCGCGGGTGGCATTGAGTCCGACGAGCCAATCCGACTCGGACCGGCACTTCGCGGCGTCGGCGAGCGGCTTCATTTGCTCGCCGGGGCGGAGGTTTTCCCACGCATTGAGGATGGAATCGTTGGTCATCGACTGCATCCAGAGCCGTTTCACCGGCTTTTCGATACCGCCGATTTCCATGATGTAGCGGAAAATGAGTTCACCTTCGCGGCCGGCGTCGCAGGCGTTGACGATGCTGTCCACGTCCTTGCGCTTGGCGAGCTTGAGAACCTGCTTGAGGCGGGCCTCGGAGTCCGGGATGGGATCGAGAGTGAATTTGTCCGGGATGGCGGGGAGAACGCCGAAATTCCAAGCGAGCTTTTTACCATTGGGGCCCATCGGCATGCGCAGCTCGACCAAGTGGCCGACGGCGGAAGTGATGATGGCGTTGTCGTTTTCAAAGAAAACATCGCGGCCTGAACCGTTCTTTTCAAACTTCCCGAGGACCTTAGCGAGGACTTTGCTCAGGTCAGTCATGACGCTGGGTTTCTCGGCGATGATGAGTATTTTTCCCATGGTAGAAGCGGCCTGTTAAGTGGCTGTGGGTGGAGGGACTAGGCTTGGGAGGGTGGACTTTGCAAGCGGATTGGTGAGATTTCGTGAATTTGAAAGGGCAAATGGCAGGTCGGGGCTGATACTGATCCGGCAAATCACGCCTTTCAAATGAGACGCCGCGGGTTCTCGACAAGTGCGCCCGCTTCGGGAAATGCTACGCATTATGAAACGCCACGGCCTGCTCCTGTTTTCAGTCATCGCAGCCGCCGCGATGGCCAAGGCGCAGACCTTGCTGCAAATCGATCCTACCAAGCTGCAGCAGGAGTTCCAAGGAATGGGCTGCGGCGCGATTTACTTCGAGGCCCACATCACCAGCCTCGCCGCCCGAGGAAAAAGCGATCTCCAGGAAAAACTCAACGACGCGATGTTCAAGGACGTCCGCACGGATTTTCTCCAGCTCATGATCCGCCCCGATCACGAACCCGCCAACGACAACGGCGATCCGTTTTCCCCGAGATTCGACCCCGCATGGTTCGGCTACGCCCAGCAAACCATCGCCATCTGCAAGGCGGCTCGCGACCGCAATCCGAAGATCCGTTTCTATGCCACTCTTTACACCCCGCCGCCGTGGATGAAGACCAATGGGGACATTTCCGGCGGCGGGAGGATGCGGGCCACCGTCAAGTTCGGTATGGAAAAAGAGCTCGCCGAGTATTGCTGGGCGTTCCTCGCCTTCATGCAACGCGCCGGGTATCCCATCGAATTTCTCAGCATCTGCAACGAGCCGGACTGGTCGCACGACCAACCTGGATACTGCCTCGAGCCCGACACCCATGCCGCCTTGCTGAAGATCGTTTCCGGCTATCTCGATGAAATGGCCCGCCGCTACCCGGCTGTTCCGCGTGTGAAACTCGTCGGACCCAACACGCTCAGCGCCAATTCCGCCGCAAGATGGCTGCCCCTCGCCGACCGGACTGCTCCCGGTGCGATCTCCGTCGTCGGCGTCCATGATTACGACCAGCATGGCGAGCGATTCGGGCCGCTCGCCATTCTCGCCGGGGGGCGGCCGCTGTGGGTGACCGAGTGGTGCATCAACCGACCGGACACCTCAACGGAACTCATCTATTCCGCCACCCAATATTGGCGATCGATGAGCGAGGCCTTCAATCACGGGGTGAACGTCTGGATGGCCTACGACTGGGTCTATCCTCCACGCCAAGGCGGCGAGGCACTCATCCACGTGGACTGGGGGAAAAAATACACGCTCACCAAGCTCTATTACGGATACCGCCAATGGTGCGCCCCGCTGACGCCTGGCATGCATGTCGTCGCGACTTCGCAGACACAATCGGGTGTCACTGCCACCGCGTTTCTGTCCGCTGATGGAAAACGGCTCGTCGCCCATGTCGCCAACGTTCAGGAGGGACCCGCCACGTTAAGCATCGATCCCGGTCCCGCTTTTGGCAAAGTCAGCGCCCATCGCATCCGCACCTCCGGGGAGGAAAATGCCGTGAACCTTCCTGATTCACCGCCCGCCGAATGGAAGGGGATTTCTCTCCCACCGCGCTCGATGAATACTTGGGAATGGGTGATCGAGTGAGGGTGATCGAGTGATTTGATCGTTTGCGGCCGTAACACAGGTATTCCTGTCTGTTCTTTCACAAGCCTCAGCAAGACGCCCAGACAGGAATGTCTGGGCTACGCAGAACAGACAGGAATGTCCGGGCTACGGCACTCAAAAACAAAAGCCCCTGCCAGACAGAGTCAGGCAAGGGCTTTCGGTTGGTGCAATCCACAGATTTTTTCAGACCGTAGCTTCCTGGTTGACCTGGTTCTGGGCAATTTCGGTGAGCGCTTCATCCGCTTTGGACTCCTCAAGGAGCGTCGCGGACAGAAGTTTCACGGCATCGGTGTGGCCGAGGCATTCGGCGAAGGCGCGGAGGGTGCCGTAGGTGGCGATTTCATAGTGCTCGACCTTTTGCGAAGCAGCGATGAGCGCCGCATCCAGCGCGCAGGAGTCTTGAAAATCCTCCACCAATTCGTCCGCTTCCTTGAGCAGTCCCTCCATGGCGGGGCACTTCTTGGCGCGTGGGGCCAAGCCGAGACCGGCGAAAATCTGGCCGAGGCGTGTGACATGGTTCTCCGTTTCCTTGAGGTGCTTGGTGAAGGCCTGTTTCAGTTTCCCGTCGCGTGCGGCTTTCGCCATTTTCGGCAGGGCTTTCACCAATTGCTTCTCGGCCCAGAGGATGTCGCGGAGTTGATCAACGAAGAGGGATTGTAGCTCGCCGTGCGAATCCCCATTGGATTGTGACTTCGATTTCATGAGATGGATTGTGAATGGTTTTGTCTGGTGGATTCAGAGGTCCGCGATCGCTTTGCGGAGGTCTTCCTTCGATTGTCCGACTTTCTTTTGAAGGCGGCCGAGCAACTCGTCTTCCTTGCCTTCTTCGAAGAGAAGGTCGTCGTCGGTGAGTTGGGCGTATTTCTGTTTCAGCTTCCCTTTGACATCGTTCCAAGAGCCTTTCATTTCGAGTTTTGTCATCGTCGTAGTGGGTTTGGTGGTTGCGTCCTCATCTGAATGGATCGAGGAACTGCTACCGCGTTTTGCAAGAAACCGGCCAAGGGTTTCGTGAAAACCTCAAGTGGCTGAAAATCAGCGATCCGGGGTTCTAACTGGATCGGGCGGCAATGCTTTGACCGGGAAAAATCCGCGCAGAATGCAGTTTCTGCGATTTCGATTCGTGCATTTTAAAATGTGTTTCCATGAAAATGTGTTCCGACTGTCTCGGTCGGATCTTGCTGAGACTTGGCTTCCGACTGAGACAGTCGGAACACATTCTTTCAAAATCTCTTCCAATGCGTCCAGGTGCCGGGTCGTAAGTTCGCCTTCTCTGGATTTTTCGCGATGTAGTCTTGGAAATGCCGCAATTGCCTCTCACTGCGGACGACATGATCGAAGTCTTCCTCCATCCAGAACGGCTTCGGTCTGCCGGTGGTCCGAAGAACCGCATGTCCGGAGACACGTTTCCAACCGGCGAGGATCTTTGCCAGCGTGTGGCCTTGATGTGGAGTGACCAGGACGTGCACGTGATTCGGCATCAGCACGTAGTCGCTGAGGGTAAAATGTTGGCCGTCGAAGTGGTGCATGGCCTTTATGAGGATTTCCCGCAGGACCGGATCCTGAAGGGCACACGAGCCGTAACCGGCGTCCAGCCACAGTTCCATCTGGGTGGGGAACTTCGCGTTGTAGGCTTTTTGTGTTTCTGAATCCCAAGGCTTCGGGTGCATCGCCAGCCATGCGGTGCGCTGTTCCTTCCATTTCTTCCAGATCGGGGCGGCTACGGAATCCGCAAGGCGAAAGGTGACAAAGTAGGTGCAGCCGTCTTGAGACCAATGAGGAAGAATGCGCCGGGTCTTTGTGATTGGGGCGGATTTATCGAGTGGTTTCAAAGAATGTGATCGTGTTCCGACTGTCTCGGTCGGAAGCCAAGCTGCACCAACTTCCGGCTGAGACAGCCGGAACACATTTTCAGGCACGTTCCAGTCGCCGCTCATCTCCTTGCGTAGCGAAATCCCGGATACGCCCGGACCAGCCGACGCATTTCGAGTTTCATCAAGGTCGCGGTGACGACGTGCGCAGGCAGGCCGGTGCGCTCGATGATCCGATCCACCGGCGATTCATCCGATGTTACCGCCGCAAAAACCGCAGCTTCTTCTTCCGGTAGCTCGGGGATTTCTGCCGCAGGTTCTTCCGCGCTGGCTTGGCGGGCGAAGGGAAGTTGCCCGAGATCATCGAGGATGTGGCTGGGATCGGCGACGAGCGTCGCGCCATCGCGGATGAGCTGATTGCAACCGGCGGACGTCGGCTTGTCGATCGGGCCGGGGACGGCGAAAATCGTTTTTCCATACTCCGACGCCAGATTCGCCGTGATCAGCGAGCCCGACCAAGCCGGGCATTCCACGACCAGCACCGCCCGCGCCCAAGCCGCCACGATCCGGTTCCGCATGGGAAACGTCTGCTTGTCCGGTGCCGTGTGCAGGGAAAATTCCGAGACCACCGCTCCGTGTCCCGAGGCGATTTTTTCCGCCAGGGCGAGGTTTTCCGGCGGGTAGAGTTTTCCCAAGCCTGAGCCGATTACCGCGATCGTCCGCCCGTTCGCCGCCACGGCGGCTTCGTGCGCTGCGGTGTCGATTCCCCGGGCGAGGCCGGAAATGATCGTGAACCCGGCCTGCGCGAGCTGATAGGAAAATTTCTTCGTCGCCTGCTTGCCGTAAATCGTCGCACGCCGCGAGCCGACGATGCTGATGGCGTGCTTGTCCCGCGCCTCCAGTTTCCCCCAGACATACAGCAAAAGCGGCGGATCGTAAGCTTCTCGCAACGGGGCGGGGTAGTCCTCGTCGTCCTGCGTCACGATGGAAATCCCGCGCTCGGTGGCTTCGCGGATTTCGGCGATCGGGTCCGCGTGGTCCTGCCAAGAGTGCAGGATTTTCGCGGTTTCCTCACCGATGCTGTCCACCCGCATCAGCCGGTCCTTCGGCGCTCCAAGGATGGCGGCGGGTTCGCCGAACGCTTCCAGCAAACGCCGCACACGGATTGGCCCGATTTTTGGGAGCAGGTTCAGGGCGACGAGGGCTTCGTGATCGGTCATGTATGGTTAGAGTCTGCCCATGGAAAGCCCACCACGTCAAAGACACTTTCTGATGGGAAAATTTCAATCGAAGCGTGTAGGGGATTTTCCAATGAAACCCATTTTTCTTTTTCGCGAGAAGCGACGAAGACGAAATGAAGGCCGTGTGAAATTTCCGTGAAGCCGGGTTTCCGTATCGCCAAAATCTGATGGATCGGTGAGGAGATGGAATGTTTCACAAGTTCTATCGGTTGGTTTGGATCGCGGGTTTGACCGGGCTCGTTGCCTTGGCAGGGTGGCCGTATCATGACGGAGCGCTTCGCTACGGCCTGCCGCTGTCGCTGCTGGCGACTTGGTCGGCAGGGCTGCTGTTTTGCTGGCGCTGGAAATTCCCGAGAATCGTGCTGTTAATTTTGCCAGTGCTGGCGGCGGTTCCGTTCTGTCTTCCCGCGAAGCCGAACGATCCGGCGAAGCTGCGGGGAAACTACATCGCGGCGATGGGGAGCATGGAAGGAACGCGTTACCTGTGGGGCGGTGAGAGCCGCTGGGGTGTCGATTGCTCCGGTCTTCCCCGCCGGGCGATCCGGGATGCACTGCTGGAAGACGGTTGGAAACATGCTAATGGCGGAGCCTTCCGGGAGTGGGCGCGGCAGTGGTGGTTCGATACGAGCGCGAAGGCCTTGGGCGAGGGCTATCGCGGCTTCACCCGTCCGCTGGAAATCCGTGGAAAGTTGTGCGAACTGGATTCCGCACCCCTATCGCGCGGCGATCTCGCAGTCACTGCGGACGGCCGCCACGTGATGGTTTATTTCGGAAACGGTGAATGGATCCAAGCCGATCCTAACTCACTCAAAGTTACCATCGGCAAGGCGGACCCGGACAAGAACCCTTGGTTCGCCTCGTTGGTGACGATGCATCGATGGACGTTGTTGAATTGATGTGGGCCTCGCATACCCGATTTCCGTCCGTCACGGTATTCTGGATTCTTTGGTTCTCGATCCTCAACGGGCTGGTGATCATCGGTCTCGCGCTCTCCGAGCAGCTTCGCACCGCTTTATGCGAAGGAGGAAAATGAAGACGGCCGATCCCGGTAATGATGCGTTCCGTCTCCCACATTAGGGGGACGCCGTGGACTTTTCGATTGAACTGCGGGGTTTCGAGCGTTTTCTCGGGATTCTAAAACCCATCGAATGAAAACCCTCCCGTGTCGCTCCCATTTTGCCGCTCTTCTGACGGCTGCCGCGTTCTTGATCACTCCGGCCCTGCGGGCGGAATTGCGGACATGGAAATCGGCGGATGGCCGTGAACTGTCGGGCGAATTCGTCAAGGCTGAGGGGAGCTCCGTGACGGTCCGTCGGCCGAATGGCCATACGACGACGATCCCGGTGGCGATGCTGAACCCCGATGATCAGAAATTCGTGGAACTCCAAAAGGTGGTAAAGGCAGCGGCGGATCAGGCGGCAGCGGAGGAACTGGACGCCAAAAAACGTCCGAAGGGATCGATCGCTTACAAGCTTTCCGGCGGCTCTGACAAGTGGCCGGAGGATCGGAAAAAGAACATCATCGCGGCGATGGATGCGGGTGTTGAGTTTTATAACAAGAACGCCAATTTCAAAAAGGACCTGACCGCGAACAACAGCCCGGGCACGCCGACGGCGGATTCGAACTACGATGGATGGATCAACTGGGGCCAGGCGATCAGCCGGCGGGTGGCGATTCATGAAATCGCGCACACGCTTGGAATCGGTACGCATCCGAACTGGGGAAAGAACATCCAGGACGGGAAATGGATCGGGAAATACGGGATTGAGCAGCTTCAGGAATTCGATGGAAAAGACGCCGTGCTGCATGCTGATCGGATGCACTTCTGGCCTTATGGACTGAATTTCGACAACGAATCCGACAAGGAAAAAGACCTGCGCCACGTGAAAATGGTCATCGCGATGCGGAAGGACATGGGGATCAAATGAAAGTGGTCCGCACAGTCCCCTGTGCGGTCTTCGGCGCAACGCGGAGCTGCAAAGAGACCGTGCGAGCCCCGCCAACGGAAAACGCCCGGCTCCTTGCGGAGACGGGCGTTTTGTGAAGAGGAAGAACAGGCAGGAATGCCTGGGCTACGTTATTCGCCGAGGCCGAAGCGGACGAAGCGGGTCACCGTGAGGGTGTCGCCGAGTTCCTTGCCCTTGGCTTCGAGAAGCGCGGAGATCTTGATGTCCGGGTCCTTCACGAAACCTTGCTCGAGGAAGCAGCTTTCTGCGAAGAACTTGCCGATCTGACCCTTGAGGATGTTCTCGATGATGTTCGCTGGCTTGCCTTCGGCTTCGAGGCGGGTGCGGAAGATGGAGAGTTCGTTGTCCACGACGGATTGTGGGATGTCATCGCGGGAAAGGCCCTTCGGCGCGCAAGCGGCGATGTGCAGGGTGAGATCCTTGATGAGCTCCTTGAAGCTGTCCGTGCCAGCGGTTTCCGGCTTGGTGGTGCCGACTTCGATGAGCACGCCCACTTTGCCACCGAGGTGGATGTAGGATGCGACGACACCGCCTGAGGCAGCATCGTAGCGGACATACTTGCGGAACTGGAGGTTTTCACCCACTTCGCCGACCTTTGCTTTGATCGTGTCTTCGATGCTCTGTTCGCCGTGTTGATGGGCGAGGGCGGCTTCGTGATCGGCGGCTGCGGATGCTGCGAGCGCGTCGGCGATGTCGCCGACGAAGGCTTGGAAGCTTTCGTTTTTGGAAACGAAGTCCGTTTCGCAGTTCACTTCAAGCAGGAGGCCGGAAGTCGCACCGGCGTTGATGCGGGCGGTGATGACGCCTTCGTTGGCGGCGCGGTCGCTCATTTTCGCGGACTTCATGATGCCCCGCTCGCGGAGGAGCTTGATGGAGGCTTCGATATCGCCGTTGGTTTCGGTGAGGACTTTTTTGCAGTCCATCATGGGGGCGCTGGTCTTATCGCGGAGTTCTTTGACGATTGATGCGGTGATCATAGGAAAATAGATGTGGTGTTGAGAGAGAAAAAGGGCGGCCCGTCGCGAGACAGGCCGCCCGGTTGTGTTAGGAATTAGTTTTTGCGACCGGCGACCATGGCATCCACCAGGTTCTGGAGGATGATGCGGATCGAACGGATGGCATCGTCGTTGCCCGGGATCGGGTATTGGACGAGCGCAGGATCGGCATTCGTGTCAACGAGTGCGATGATCGGGATGTTGAGGCGGCGGGCTTCGGCGACGGCGATGGTTTCGCGTGCGGAATCGACGATGACGACGGCGTCAGGCTTCTTGTCCATGTCGCGCACACCACGAAGGTTGCGGAGGAGTTTTTCGCGCTCGCGGCCGAGGGCGGAGAGTTCCTTTTTGGACATGGCCTTGAATTCAGGCTGCTTCTCGATGTTTTCGAGATACTTGAGGCGCTCGACCGACTTGCGGACGGTGAGGCTGTTGGTGAGCATGCCGCCGAGCCAACGGTGGTTGACGTAGAATTGGCCGGTTGCTTCCGCAGCTTCGCGGATGGCGTCCTGTGCCTGGCGCTTGCAGCCGACGAAGAGGACTTTTTTGCCCTTGCCAACGAGGTCGGCGAGGAAATCGGAGGCTTTATCGAGCTGCTGGACGGTTTTTTCCAGGTCGATGATGTAGATTCCGCCTTTGTCCTTCATGAGGAAGGGCTTCATGCGCGGATTCCATTTTTTGGTTTGGTG
>JBDSZP010000106.1:0-11711 GCA_039925065.1 Luteolibacter sp. | reverse complement strand
GGTCCGCGCCCTGATCGTTGTGGAGAGGAAAGTGCAGGACGGATTGTTGCACAGCCCGCCGGTATTCGGCGTCGCCGGGATGGCTCGCCAGCAGCCAGATTTCATTCGAGCGTTTCCTATTCGTCATTCCGATCCGGTCGAAATGGATGGCCCAGGTATCCGCAGCGGTTTGCACCACCGGGCCGCAAATCCGGCTGATGACGACCGGACCGCCGCCGTTCGCGTGCGTGACCGGCGAACCTTTCGGCAATCCCGTCCAGCCTTCGGGCCGACCTTCCGGCACCGTGTCGAGAAATGTCCCATTGAGTTTGAAGCTGATTCCATCCGCAAGAGGATGAAATTTCAGGGTGACCTGCTGATGGGTATTTGGATTTTGTTCGACGACGGCGTCCTCTTGCAGGTAGCCCGCCAGATCCGCCTTCTTGCCGCGATAGTTGGCCTCGAATGTCTCGGTTGCCTTGGCCAGCTCCTCATCGAAAAACCAGAACGCATCCTTCGCATCGCCGGCGTATTTCCCAACAGGGGCCGCAGGTGCTTTCGGGCCATCATTCTTGCGCCAACGGTCCGCAAGCCAGCCGTTCTTGGTGGGATCGATGGACTTCAGTTCAGTCGGGCGATCCAACGGAACCTGATCCGGCAACCGGTATTGCGCGGCCTTTTTCAAATAAAGTGCCAGATAGGCGACCTTCGCATCGCTCACATCGAAATGCCCGGCACCGGGATTCGCCAGCATGCTCAAGGCCGTCATGGGATGCTCCTGGCGTTGACCCAATCCCACGCCAGCCCTGCCCGCGGCGCCTTCGTATTCCCCCATCGAGACGAGGCCGGGCACGCCATCCACCGTTCGGTCACCCCAGTCGGGCGTGTTCGCATCCTTGTAGTAAGGCCATTGACCACTGACGGACATCACCGCGAGCGTCCGCTTGGGATTCCATGCAGCAAAGTTCCAAGGCGACGATGCCGCCGCCGAATGGCCGATGATCGCCACCGGCACGTATTGCAATTCGCCATAACCCGACTGCGCGGCCAGGGCTTTCATCATGGTTTCAAAGTGCTCGCCGGCACCTTGATCGAAGCGGAAAAACAGGTCGAAGCCGGGTGTCACCCAGATTTCAGCGAAGCCTAACGTGCTCATGGCCGCGCGGAATTTCGGGTGCTCGAAAATCGGCTCCTCCTCCATGTTGTGTTGCCCGATGACCACGCCGCGCAGGTGACCGCAGTTGGGCGGAATCCAAAGGAAGGCCCTCGGGTGATCCTTGTTTTCCGAAGAAATGGTCGATTCGATTGGCGCGGACCACTGCCATTCCGCAGCCCGGGCGGATTGCGTCGAAAGCGGAACGATCAGGAGGGCTGAGAAAATCAGGTGTTTCATCATGTCAGAAATCATCGGGCGCTCCCACACTACGAAAATCGACACAAAATGTATCCGGTTCCGGAAGAAATTTATCCGCACAAGTAGCAAAGCGGAGGTGGACGAACCGCGTCAACTCCATGGAACCAGGTCAAGAATATCCATTCATCAGTCAACTCTGGCCATTCCCCGACCGAGGGTTCAAGGCTATCGTGTGAAAATCATGAACCCGCGCAGACCTATTTTATACAGGCTGGCGCATCCACTGATCAAGGCCGCGCCAAACCATCGGAAATCAACAGGTCCATGAAAATCGAATCATCCGGCCGACGTGTAAGCCTGCGGGACATCGCCAAACTGCTTGGAGTCAGCCACGTCACCGTCTCGATGGCGCTTCGAAACAGTCCACGGATCTCGGAAAAAGCGCGCAATGAAATCCGCGAGTTCGCCGATCAAATGGGCTACAAACCGGACCCGATGCTGATCGCCCTTTCGAGTTTCCGGCTGGGCAAGCAAAGCATTCCCATTCACTCCGCCATCGGTTGGATCAACTTTTGGCCAAAACCCGACGAATTGCGCCGTTTCAAGGAATTCGATCTCTATTGGAAGGGTGCTTACGCCGCTGCGGCCAAAGCCGGCTACCGACTCGAAGAATTCCGCCTGGGTGGTGATATCAACCCGACGAGGCTCCACCAGATCCTCATTGCCCGCGGCATCCGCGGATTGCTGCTGCCTCCGCACCCAAAACCGCAACCCGACTGGGGCGACTTTCCTTGGGCAGAGTATTTTGTGATCCGCTTCGGACGATCCATTTCATCGCCCATCACCCATGTGGTCACTGCCGACCAAGTCGCGAACACCATGCTCGCCTTCGAGGAAATCCAGAAAAGGGGCTACAACCGCATCGGACTTATTACCGAAGAGACGAGAGTCCGCGAAAGTGGTCACATCGAAGGCGGTTTCATCCTGGCCCAGCAAAATGTCGAAAAGGAAGATCGTGTGCCGATTTTTTCTATGGGATCTTTTTCCGCCAAGCATAGAAGCGAGTCAATCGCGGCATGGATTAAGGAACACCAGGTGGATGCCATTTTTACCGATGTGGCGGGAGTACCTTCTCTCCTAGCCAAAGCTGGAATCAAGATCCCCGACGACGTGAGCCTGGCCGTCAGCAGCGTCCTCGATGGCAATGCGGACGCGGGGATCTACCAGCACCCGGAAGAAATCGGCAGAGTTGGCTTTCTGATGCTCAATTCGTTGATCAGCGACGGCACGACGGGAATTCCGCCGATCTTCCGCCAAGATCTTCTGGAGGGATCGTGGGTCGATGGTGCCAGCTTGCCGTCAAAAGTTTAACCGCCCGGCTGGTATTCAGGGCGTTGCCATTGCAGAGGATCATTGTCCTGAACCCAAGATTTTCCTTGGAGGCCTGCCAGACAAAACCAAGGCTCCATTAGGGAGAATCATCAGTGTGCCGATTCCCAAGCATCGAATCTTTCGTGGATTTTTTTACCGGAAATGATCTGCTATGTTTGGTTGCAGATGAAAGGCGCGACACAGACCATCGCCACCAAAGGAAAAGGCCTTAATCGATTAAGATTAAGGCCTTTATATGGCTCCGGCGCTAGGGATCGAACCTAGGACCTAGTGATTAACAGTCACCCGCTCTGCCGCTGAGCTACGCCGGATTTGCGATCCTTTCGGACGCGGGCGGACGATGGGATTCCAGCCCCGCTTGTGGCAAGGGAAAAATACCTCGTGGCCGCAAAAATACCCTCAATTTCGTAATTTCAAGGCATCCAAGGGTCCGGATGCGGCCGATCAGCCCCCGGCTGCCAGCGCCACGACCTCCACCCGGGCCCCATCGTCGATCCGGGTGTCCGCGAAATCCCGCGGAAAGACGGCTTCCTCGTTCAGTTCCACCACCACTGGCTTGCCGCCGAGGCCGAGGTTTTCCAGCAGTTCGGTCACGGTCATCGGATGGCCGATTTCGTGGGAGTGGCCGTTGAGTCGAATTTTCATGATCGTTTTGTTATCGCCATTGCATGAGCTGCTCGGGGAAAGGGCAGTCCTCACAGCCTGAAAAATCCTCCAGACAGAAATCCTGATAGACCTGGAGCAGCGCCTGGTGATGGCAGACACGCCGCAGCCAGGGTTGCGCGGCTTTCGGTGAGCCGAAGAGCCGCAGCGAGCAGCGTTTCACCTTCTCATTAGGCGCGGAATTGCGAAGCTTGAAGTAAGAATTGTAGGTCATTCCACCTTCGTGCATCGCCAGCGGCGCGAGATGGTTGGCGATCAATTCGAGCGCTTGGGCACGGCCGAAAAGAGCCACCCGTTGAATGGATGCCGAAGAAGTGAGCGTGTGGTGGTGAAGCCAGAACTCGTGCTCGAGAGATTGCAGGAAATCGATGAGCGGCTTGGCATTGAACGGACGGGCCAACGCCAGCTTCCGATATTGCGGCCAGACTTTTGCAAGAGCGGCCAAAGCCCCCACCCGCCGGTGCGGATGATTCGCCGGACGCTGCCCGTGTGTTTTCCAAGGAATGGCCCGGTCTGGGGAAACCTCGAAACGCGCACGGTTTTTCCACCAGGTGTCCCATAGGTCGCGCAGGTAATCGCGGGTGTCGTGCGGGACCAATTCGTGCATCTGGGCGGTGAGGAATCCCGCGGTTCCGAAAAGGATCGCTTCCGCAGCCTCCGGCTCGGCTTTGAGCAGGGCCAGCGGCGCGCGCTGGGCGAGCAACCGCATGGCGAGCGCATTTCCCCGGTAGCCCAGGGTTTCCGCAGTCACTTGGAAAAGCGCGGCATCGCGGCCATGGGCATCGGCGGTCCTGAGGAACCTCGCCGCCTTGTGGTTGGCCCGCAGCGTCGCAGCCTCGGTCAACAAGCGCTCGGTGGCCCCCACCGGCAAGGATTTCAGCGGAAAAACACAACGCCCCGGATGAGCGATCGCAACCTCCCGCTGTGGACGGTTGAGCGCATCGGACAACTGCATTTCGGAAATCACCACCTGCGGCACTTCGTGATGATCCAACGTCCGGGTGAAAATCCGCCGCGCATCCGCCTGGAAAACCACGTGCAGGATGACCTCCTGAAACGCCGGATTCGCAGCATGCCCGTGCGCGTCCCAATCGCCCGATGCAGGATCCAGCTCCAGCGGGCCGGTTTTCAATTCCCCATCAATCTCCACCGCAGCGTGGAAAAAATCCGGTCCAGCACTGCGGTTCCATTCGCCGAACTGCACGATCCTGACCCGTTTCCCCGTGGTCGTCCGGAACTCCCTGCCGAAAGCTCCTGAAAACCACAACGCCTGAAGTTCCAGCTCCGATGGCAGGGCCACTCCGGCCGTTTCGGCGAAGGCCAAGGGCGGGTGCCAGATTGATTCAATCAAAAATCCGTAGGTCATGGCGCAATTTAAGGTTTTTGCCCCACAGGAATCCTCTTCGGATCGGCTGGTGGCGGCGGCGGCGGATCGAGAATATCCAGCCAGCCCTTCAAGGCATCCGCCTCGGGAATCGGACCATAACGGAATTGGGCGTCGCGCAGTCCTTTCACGGCAAGTTCCTTGCGGTTTGCCGAGCGGTCGATGGAAACGAGGTTGAAATCCTGCCGCAGCTTGTCCTCGGTTTTTCCATAAAGATCCCTCGCCTTGCGGAATGCGCCGGCGCCCTCGGCAGGCTTGCCATCCCTCAGAAAATCCAAGCCCACCGCCTCCTCGATCACTCCGCTCTTCATCCGGTCCGCCGCCTTTTCCAATTGCGTTCCCCGCTCCTGCGGCTGACTCCCCCATTGAACCATCGCCGCCCGCAGCGCCCGGTATTCGATGTCCGCATCCTGTTTCTCACCGCTGCCATCGAGGTGGCGGAACGGGCGATAGAGAGGATCGCCGAGCACCACTCCCTGCCACGATGTCACCGGTATCGCCATCCAACAGGCCTCCACCCAGGTATATCCGGCTAACAACCGATTCTGGATGATGCTGAAATCATGCGTCAGGTGAAGATACGGTTCGTAAACATTTCCCACCGTCACCGCAGCGCCCCGCTCCAACAGCCCCGCGCTCCAGTTCTTATTCGGGTCGGTGAGCTGCTCCGCGCTGAACGAATGCAGGTGCATCGCCACCGCCCCTTTCCGGAAACGGAAGGCACCATTGAGAAACGGCCCGCTCACATTCCAATCATACCAGCCGTAATACAGCGCCGTATCCGTCATCGGATAGTTCTTCGGCAGCGTGTCGTTGTAGCGATCCACGATCGTCGGAATCCCCGCCTGCGCGTTTTCCTTCACCACGCCTTCCAACCATTGATCGCCCAACGGAATTTTATTCGCAATGTCCACATACGCACGGCCCCACAGTCCGGTCTTTTCCGCCTCCACCGCGTCATGGATCATTCTCTCGCAGGTCGCCATGCTGGCCGCATCGATCCGCGCTGTGAGAACGAGAAATGGCAGGTTCACTTCGGTGATCGACTTCTCACTTTGATAGAACTTGTTTTGTAAAAGGCCATCCACCGGCAATCCTTCCGCGCCGAACATCGCCAGCTCCGAATCCACCGACGCCTCATCATGCCCGATGATCGGGTCCTGCGGCGGCTGCGGTTTGCCCTCTTGCACCGGCGGCTTCGGAGGCTTCGGCACCGCCTTGATCCGCAACGGCACCCCGCGCATCAGGACCAGCACACGGATCTTGTTCACCACCGGAAGTGTCACGCCATTCCCGTCCTTCTGGCGCTTCCACCAACTGCGGAAATCAAACTGTTTGCGCAGCGGCTTCAGCAACGTGGCCTCAAATTCCTCACGCGAAATGTCCGCAGTCTTCGGCAAATCCAGCGCGATCATGTTTTCCAGCGGAATATCCCGGGCCTCCCGGTAAATTTCCGCCAGTTGCTTGGATTCCGGCAGCGCGGAATTATACAGCACCGCCACCGAATCCGGGGACGGAGCCGCGCTCAAAATCGACGGCAAAACCGTCAGCCAGAGCCCAAACAAAGCAATGATTTTCATCGCCGGGGAGCATGCCCGGATGTTCCCGCCATGCAAGACCGACCGTCTCATCCCAGCGAAATCCGCATCCCATCCCACGCCACATGCACATGCCGTGGCAGTTCCTCTTCCAGCGTATTCGTGTCGAACTCATGCGTCAGATGCGTGAACCACGCTTCCTTCGCCCCGCATTCCGCCACCGCCTCAAGCGCCTCAGCCAGCGAGAAATGCGTCGGGTGCGGCTCCGTCCGCAGCGCGTCAATCACGATCACATCCACTCCCCGGATCATCGCCATGGTCTCCTCCGGGATGATTTTCACATCGGAAATATAAGCCACCGACCGCGCTCCCGGATACTCGAAGAGAAAACCAATCGTCTCCACCACCGCATGCACCACCGGCAGCGGCGTGATTCTCAAATCGCCGTATTCAAACGGCCCATCGATCACCCGCGCGTCCGGCCTGACGTAGCCCGGAATGTAAATGTCGGGAGAAAACGCCCAGCCATACATCTGCATCAACGTTTCCAGGCAGCCCACGGTCGCATGCAGAGGCAGCGGCTCGTGTTTCCTCCAACAGAAAGCCCGCAGCTCATCAAATCCCGCCACGTGATCCAAATGCGCATGCGTATAAATCACCGCATCGATCTCCCGCAGCCCCTCGCGCAATGCCTGCATCCGCAAGTCCGGCCCGGAGTCCACCAGGATCGTGAAATCCCCCGCCCTCACCACCACCGACGACCGGAACCGCTTGTTCTTCGGATCCTCCGACCTGCAAACCTCACAATCGCAACCAATCACCGGCACCCCGACCGAGGTCCCCGTCCCGAGAAATGTAAGAGAAAAATCCGCCACAGCCCCAGCCTACACACCGGCCCCGTCTCCCGCAACTCCGGTGCCTGATCAACCCGCATTTCGCTTATCCGAAGGGAACCACGAAAGACACGAAGAGGGCACGAAAGCAGAAGAATTGAGGGGCTTGGGGTCAGGGGCTTGGGGTCAGGGGCTGGGGGCAAGTGAAGAAGCCTCTGTTTCGGGCGACAGAATGTCACCCTGACTCAGTTGACAGAATGTCAACGCTCCCCAAGGAGCGCGTTCATTCTGAGCGCTATGTGCCGCGGACATTCTGTCCGCCGCGTAAAGTCACGCCACCGCATTCGAAGCCGCCACCAGCGTCTGCATCAGCGCTTCCTTGTTCCAGAAATCCCGGCCGCCCACGATTTTCCCGTCAGCGATCTGAAACCAAGTCACTCCGCGGAAATCGACCTGCGTCCCCGACGGTGCCAAACCGAGACCCGGGCCCGAGTGAGATGCCCGCGCCGACCATTGGACACACACGTCGTGATCATCCGCCAGCGTCGCCTCGATGTTGATCTGGATGTCGGGCATCGCGTCCAGAAACGACGTTTGGAACGCCAGAAACGCCTCCGGACCAACAACCTCCAGCCCACCTTCGAGATACCCGATGGCATCCGCCGCCATCAATTCGCGGGCAAGATCCGCATTCCTTTCATTCCACACTTTTTCAAACCATAAGTGTCCGATCTCTTTGGCTGTGAGAGGAGGATTCATTGAATTGCAGGTTGGGGAGGTTTCGATGGGAAATGCCGGATTGACGATTCCCAGCGGCTACTAACACCAAAGCACGCCTTGCGACAAGCCATTTCCATCTCAGCAACACGAAGAAACAAGGCAGATCCACCCAACAAACCCTGCCGAATCGCACCTCTCCCCTTTCGTGCCTCTTCCTGTTTTTCGTGGTTCTCTTGAGCACTGACGATCCTTGTGATGCATGGGCGAGACGTCCCTGCACCTTATTTCAAGCATGGTTGAAATCGACAAGCGGCGGAGCGGGCTTTATCCACTGCGGCGATGAATCTTCTCCATGGCGATTGCCTGCAAGTCCTCCCTACCCTCGCCGACGGGTCGTTTGATCTGGTGGTGACCTCCCCGCCTTACAATCTGGGGATTTCCTATAAAAGTTTCAAGGACACCGCGCCGCGTGAGGAATTTCTGAGTTGGTGCCGCGAGTGGGCGGCGGAGCTGCGGCGGGTAATGGCGGATGATGCGTCGTTTTTCCTGAACGTGGGTGCGGCTCCGGCGAACCCGCTGATGCCGCATCAGTTGATCCTGGCGCTGACGGATGGTGCGGAGCCGCTTTTCGTGCTGCAAAATACGTTCCACTGGATCAAGTCGATCACGATTGAAACCCGCGCGAACGAGCAGATCAGCGCGGGGCATTTCAAGCCGATCAACTCGCAGCGCTTTGTAAACGATTGCCATGAGTATGTTTTCCACCTGACAAAAACCGGCAGCGTTCCTCTGGACCGGCGGGCGGCGGGAGTGCCCTATCAGGATAAATCGAACATCGCCCGTTGGGGTCACACCGGTGGAGCGGATTTGCGCTGCCGGGGGAACAATTGGTTCATCCCCTATGAGACGATCAATTCCCGCGACAAGGATCGGCCGCATCCGGCGACGTTTCCGGTGGCGTTGGTCGAGCAGTGTGTGCGGCTGCACGGAAAGGGTCCGGCGACGCGATTGATCGATCCGTTTTTGGGAATCGGGACGTCCGCAGTGGCGGCGCAACGGCAGGGACTGGAGCATTTCACCGGGATCGAGATGGATGCGCATTATTTGGAAACGGCGCGCGAACGGCTGGTGGCGGAAACCGAGAAACTGTCGGGAGAGCTTCGTTTCGGAGAGTAAATTGTCAGGGACTGCACGTTTTCGCTTCTATCCATGGAGCGAGTCCCTAGGTTTTCCGAAAGTTCCCAACCGGGACTTAGAAAACCCATGGATTCCGCTCTTTACCAACTCATCCGCGACGCCTTCAAGGACGACGCATCCGATGTTTTCCTCGTCGAGAATGAGCCGCCGCGCATCCGCAGGGAGGGCGAGGTGGTGGTGCTCCATCCAGGGCCAATTCCTCGATCGGGCATGGAGGAATTCTGGAAATCCTGCGGCGTGGACCACACGAACAAACCGGAAGCCGATGTTTCATGGCAGGTTCCCCATGGAGGACGCCTTCGGGTGAATCTCTATCACACTCTCGGCAGGTTGGCCGCGGTGCTCCGTCCGATCCGCAATGTGATTCCTCCGCTGGCCGAACTGGGGCTACCGGCAGCACTTTTGCAATCCTGGATGCAGCGTCGGCAAGGGCTCATCCTCGTAACCGGGCCCACGGGATGCGGGAAGTCCACGACGGTTGCTTCGTGTCTGGATTGGATCAATCACAACATGTCCCGGCACATCGTAACGCTGGAAGATCCGATCGAATTCCTTTTCACCAACGACCGCTCGTTGTTTTCGCAGCGGGAGATTTTCCATGATTCGATGGATTTCGCCTCCGGTCTGCGTTCGGCGCTGCGGCAGAGTCCGGACGTGCTTTTCCTGGGAGAAATCCGGGATCACGAAACGGCGATGACGGCGCTGCATTCCGCCGCCACCGGGCATTTGGTGATTTCCACCCTTCACAGCAGCAGCATCGTGGAAACGCTGGACCGCTTCTGCCATTTGCTCGGTGCGGAGACATCCGGGGCGCTCAATTTGCTGGCGTCCCAACTTGTCGGAATCATTTCCCAACAGCTACTCCCGCGCATCGGCGGCGGTGTTTTCCCGGCATTGGAATATCTGCAGAATGAAGCCGCCATCCGCCGCTGGATCGTGGAGAACCGCCTGACCGAAATTCAGGACCATTTGCATAAGAACACGGAGGAGACGAACTGTTCATTCCTCGAATACCTCGTGGCTTCAGTTAACCAAGGCTATCTCGATCCGGACGTCGCCCGCGCTGCCTGCGCGAGGCCTCAGGATTTTGATCGTGCCATGCGCGGAATCACCGGATAAATCCCCTTTAAACCATGGCCCGAGACATCACCGATTATCTTCGAGAAACCATCGCCCGTGGTGGTTCCGACCTCCATCTCAGCGCTTGGGCTCCTGCCTGCGCGCGGGTGAATGGTTCCATCGTCCCCTTTGATGAGGAAGTTCTCGATCCCGCCACGGTTCGCAATCTGATCCTCGACACGCTGACGGAATCCCAGCGCGCCACGCTGGAGGAGGATTGGGAGCTGGACTACGCGCTGCAAGTCGATGGCGTCGGCCGGTTCCGGGGAAATGTCCACATCGCTCGCGGTCATGCGGAAGCGGCGTTTCGTTTCATCACACAGGAAATTCCGGAGCTTGAAACACTCGGACACCACTCGGTGATCCACGAATTCTGCAACATCCGCAGCGGGCTCGTCTTGGTAACAGGCATCACCGGGTCGGGAAAATCCACGACGCTGGCCTCGATGGTGAAGCGGATTTCCGACACCCGCAACGGGGTGATCATCACGTTGGAAGACCCGATCGAGTATATTTTCCAACACAGCTCGTGCCTGATCAAACAGCGCGAAGTTGGCAACGACACCCGCAGTTTCCCACGCGCCCTGCGGCAGGCCCTGCGCCAGGATCCGGACGTGATCGTGGTCTCGGAATTGCGCGATCTCGATACGATCAGGATCGCACTGACAGCGGCTGAGACGGGCCACCTCGTGCTCGCCACGCTGCACACGCCGGACGCCCCGCAAACCATCGACCGCCTTGTCGATGTGTTTCCCGCCGACCAACAACCGCAGATCATCACCCAGCTATCCAGTGCGCTGGAAGGAATCATTTGCCAACGTCTGATCCCCCGCGCCGATGGACAGGGCCGCGTGCTGGCATCCGAAGTGCTCCGCCCGAGCCATGCGGTGCGCAACTGCATTCGTGATCGCAAGCTTGAACAAGTCGTCGGCCTGATGGAAATCGGTTACAAGGAAGGAAATCGCACCATCGACCAGAGCATCATGCATCTTTTGGAAGCGGGAATCATCACCCGCGAGGAAGCGATCTTCAACTGCCGCGAACGCAGGATTTTCGAAGTAGCCCCCAAGGAGCCTAAAAAGCCGAAATCGATCTGGACTTAATACACTATGGAAGCCCCAAGCCCCCGTTACATTCTCACCCGCGCCGCATTTCTCATCTCACTGCTGGTTGCTGTTCTTTACGGCATGAGTTTCTTGAAGAAATTCCAGCGTCAGGCAGCCATCGTCGCCGAACTGAAATCGATCACCAGCGACAGCTCGTTTTTCCAACAGTTTTACGCGGCGGATGCGCAGAAGACGCTGGTTCGCGCGATTGCCCTGATCGCCGAGGGAAATCAACTCGGGCTTTCGCCGGATCGGGCAATCGATGGCGGACTTGGCATCGATCACAAGTATTTCACCACGGAAGACGATCGCAAGGAGCCACCGGTGCGTGACAAAATCATCCGCGCCAGCCTGCAGGCGAACTATGAGAATTTCCGAAAACTCGGTTACACGCCGGATTTACGCACGCTGGAAAGTATGAAGGCC
>JBDSZP010000105.1:0-25025 GCA_039925065.1 Luteolibacter sp. | reverse complement strand
GAGATCCGCCAGTCCGGTTCGGAGGGGGGAGCGGGACAAGCCAATGTCCCGTTCCTACCTCTATCAAGTCAAACCGCGAACCAACGTCATCGCCAGCGTTGACAAATCCACAAATCATCATGCGTGGCAGTATAGCTTCTTTGAACCGGTTAAATCCACGAGGCGTTGCACTCCGCATTCCGGCGCGCCAGGGTGCGCATCTTCAGTAATCGGCTCTCTTGAATTCTGCTGCCGCGTTTCACAAGAACTCTCACCCCCATCGCCCCCAGTGAAAATTTTTCGTCCCGGCTAGAAATCCGCCGTATCTTTAATTTCCATAAAACCCACCCATGAACGCACCAACCCGGTTGAGGCTGATCGCCGCTTGTTTTTTCGCTGGCTTGATGATTCTGGCGTTCTCGCACAGGGCTTCTGCACAAACGTTCGTCCACCCGGGACTCCTCCACACGGCGGCCGATTTCAACCGCATGAAGACGAAGGTCGATCAGAGTGCGCAGCCATGGCTCAGCGGATGGAATGCGTTGATCGGCGACGGCTATTCCCAACTCGGCGCGACTCCGCGGGCGACGGCGGAGGTGAGCCGGCCGGGAAACGTCGCGCAAATGTATATCGACATCTACCGGACCTATCAGTGTGCGCTGCGGTGGAAAGTGTCTGGCGACACGCGCTATGCCGACCAAGCCGTGACTTTTCTAAATGCCTGGTCATCCACCATGACCACCCTGACCGGGAATGCCGATCGATTTCTGGCCGCCGGAATCCACGGCTACGAATGGGCCAACGCCGGTGAAATCATGCGGACCTATCCGGGCTGGGCTCCGGCGGACATGGCGCGGTTTCAGAACCTGTTGGTGACCATCTTTTATCCGATGAATCATGATTTCCTGACGAATCATAATGGTGCCGCCATCACCAACTACTGGAGCAACTGGGATCTGTGCAACATCGCTTCCATGGAAGCGATCGGAGTGTTTTGCGACCGGGCCGATATCTATAACGAGGCGATGGCTTACATTTACACGGGAGGCGGCAACGGAGCCATCGACCGCGCCATTTATCAACTCCATGCCGGAAATCTCGGGCAGATGCAGGAGTCGGGTCGCGACCAAGGGCACGCCACCCTGAGCATTGCCCTGCTAGGTGCCGTCTGTGAGATGGCGTGGAACCAGGGCGTGGACCTATATGGCTACCGTAACAACCGCTTTCTGGCCGGGGCCGAATACGTGACCAAGTATAATTTGGGATACGACGTTCCTTACGTGCCCTACATGTGGGGCACCGGGCAAAGCGGCACGTGGCAGATTCAGAGCAATGTTTCCTCGGCGTCGCGACCGAGCCACCGGCCGATGGCGGAAATGATCTATAACCACTACGTCAACCGCCGTGGACTGGCAGCTCCCTTTTCCAAATCCGAGGCCGATCAACGTCGTCCCGAAGGAAGTGGAGGGAATGGCGACCAACTTGGATTCGGTACGCTGACATTTAGCCGCGATCCAATCGCCACCGGGGCAAACCCAAAGCTGACGATGGTCCAAAGCGCCGGAGATGTGATTCTCTCGTGGTGGGGCTCGGCCTACGCTCCGACTTATAACATCAAACGCTCGACCAATCCCGGCGGTCCTTACGTCACGATTGCAGCCGGCGTGACGGGCGACTCCACCACTTACACCGATCCAAATGTGGCTGCACCCGGCCAATATTATTACGTGGTGACTGGCGTGCTGGCATCGGGTCAGGAAACCGAATCTTCCAACGAGGTGCTGGCCGTTTTTCCTGCGGAACTCGGCACTTGGCTGAAGACCGACGAAGCGAATGGCACCACGGCCGCCGACTCTTCCGGCAGCGGCCACGACGGCACTTTGCTCAACGGCCCGACTTGGACGACCGGCAAAACTGGCAACGCGATTTCCTTGGACGGCGTGAATGACCACGTAAGCCTGCCCTCCGATGTGGTTTCCGGTCTATCGGATTTCACCATCGCGACGTGGGTTTATCTCAACGACAGCCGGACATGGTCGCGCGTTTTCGATTTCGGCGGGAAACCCGGATCCTACATGTTTCTCACCCCGCGCTCGAACACTGGCGGCAGCCGTTTCACCATCGCGACGGTCTATGGCTACAACGAGCAACGGATCGACGGTCCGGCATTGCCCACGGGCCAGTGGGTCCACGTCGCGGTGACCCTGTCCGATCGCGTGGCCACGCTCTACATCAACGGCGTCGAGGCTGGCCGAAACCTCGGTTGTTTTCTTCAGCCGTTCCAACTCGGGGAAACGCCGCAAAATTGGATCGGGCGCTCGCAATTTTCCAACGATCCCTATCTGAACGGCAAAGTGGACGATTTCCGCATCTACAATTATGCGCTCGGCGGCGATCAACTTTACGCCCTCTGGGGACAGAGTTCTAACCACGCCCCATCGTTCACCGGCGAACACGTGACCAAGACCGACGCCTCGGAAGACGGAAGCTATGGAAACGCTGCGCAAACGCTCGCCACGAGCGCCAGCGACCCCGACGGAAACGTGATGACCTTCACAAAACTCGACGGTCCTGCCTGGCTGACGGTCGCTGCGAACGGCGCGCTTTCCGGGACTCCCGTCAATGGTGATGTGGGATCGGGCACTTTCCTAGTGCGGGTGACGGACTCGTCCGGCGCGGGAAGCGTCACCCGGCTGCACATCAATGTTACTAACACCAACGATGTTCCGGTGTGGAACCCGGCAACCCTCACCAAACCGCCAATTACCCGCGACCAAGCCTATCCGGCCGGTGTCACTCTCGCTGCCGATGCTTCCGATGTGGACGCACCCTTTGGTGACACTCTCACGTTCTCGAAATTTTCCGGTCCTGCATGGCTAACCGTTGCTGCCAATGGCGCACTCTCCGGCACTCCCGGTGCTGCGGACGTGGGCGTCAACTCTTTCACCGTTCGCGCCACCGATTCTGTCGGTGCATTCGCAGACGCCACGCTGGCCATCACGGTCTATCCGTTTGAATTGCGCGCCCGTCTCGACTTTGAGGATTCTCTCGCTGACTCCCTTGGCAATTTCCCCGGCACGGCGACCGGTTCGCCCGTCTACGGCACCGGCCGCATCAACCGGGGCCTGCTCTTCGATGGTGTCGATGATTTGGTGACTCTCCCCGCCGGCATCGCGGATTCACAGGACCTGACCGTCGCCGCCTGGGTGTATTGGAACGGGGGAGGGGACAACCAGCGGGTCTTCGATTTCGGAAACAATACCAACCAGTATTTTTATGTCTCGCCCCGCTCGGGAGGAGCCGGGTTGCGCTTCGGCATTAGAAACGGCGGAACCGAACAACAGCTCAACACCACGGCCCTCGCCACCGGCTGCTGGGTTCACGTCGCCGTCACTCTTTCCGGCGATACCGGCCGTCTTTACGTCGATGGCGCTCTTGCCGCCACCAACACGGCGATGACGATCAACCCCTCGGATTTCCGCCCGACTCTGAACTATATCGGTGATTCGCAGTGGTCCGCCGATCCGCTCTTCAAAGGCCGCATGGACGATTTCAGGGTTTATAATTACGCTCTATCCGCTACCGCCGTGGCCGCGCTCATCGATCTCGTGCCCGCCGTGCCGCTCGACATCACCGCGAATCCCAACTCCAGCCAGATCAATCTTGCTTGGGCGGCAGTCCAAGGCGCTCAGACCTACACCGTGAAACGATCCGTCATCTCCGGCGGCCCCTACACCGTGCTTGCCAGCGGCCTGACCGCCAGCAGCTATTCGGATACGAACGTCGTCAGTGGCACGCCTTACTATTATGTCATCAGCGCGACGAATTCCAAAGGCACGAGCGCCGATTCCGCCGAAATCACCGCAGTCCCGTCCGACCTGCTCGCGCACTTGAAATTCGACGACGCCACCGGCAGCACCGCCACCGACTCCAGCGGCAACGGCTGGCAAGCAGGTTTCGTTAACTCTCCCGCGTGGACCATCGGTTTCCTGAAATACGGCGTCAACCTTCCCGCCACTGCCAATCAGCACCTCACGTTTTCTTCCGGCATCGTCAGCGGCCTGACTGATTTTACCATCAGCACCTGGGTGAACGTTTCCGCCTTCGCGACCTGGCAGCGGATCTTCGACTTCGGCACCGGGACGACCAACTACATGTTCCTCACCACCCAAGGATCGAGCGGTGCCGGCAAGCCGCGCTTCGCCATCCGCACGCCTTCCATCGGCGAACAGGGAATCAATAGCTCCATTGCTCTCACCGCTAACACTTGGAACCATGTCGCCGTCACCCGCACTGGCAACACCGCCCGACTCTACATCAACGGTGTCCTCGCCGGCACTAACACCGGTGTCACCCTCAGCCCCTCCAGCCTTGGTGCCACTACTCAGAATTACCTCGGCAAATCCCAATGGCCCGATCCTTACCTCAATGGGGCTCTCGACGACTTCCGCATTTACAGCCGCGCTCTTTCGGATGCCGAAGTTGCCACGATGGCCTCTCCGACCGCAGAGCCGCCCGATGGTTTCGTCGGCCACCCGATCGACGGCGGTGCCCGGCTCACCTGGAATCCCGCGAATGCTGTCACGACCTACACGCTGAAACGCTCGACCATGAGCGGCGGTCCTTACACCACCGTCATCGACGGCCTCACCGCTCTCACTTACACCGACTCCGGCCTCGTGAACGACACGACTTATTTCTATGTTGTCCGCTCAGTAAATCCTAACGGTGAGAGCGTCGATTCCGCCGAAGTCGCCGTCGTTCCCAGCACCCTGCGCATCCATCTCAAACTCGACGAAACCAGCGGCACGCTCGCCGCCGATTCCAGCGGACGCGGCACGGATGCCACCACCGTCAATTCACCAACATGGATTTCCGGAAAACTCGCGAACGCGGTCAATCTCACCTCCGCCTCGTCCCAATACCTCGCTCTTCCCGCCAACTGCATCGATGACGTGACCGATTGCACGATCGCGGTGTGGGTGAAACCGACAACCGTCACGAATGTATCGCGCATCGTTGATTTCGGCACCAACACGACTCCGTCCTCCACGGCCGGGACCTACTTCTTCCTTTCGCCGAGTGCAGGCGGTGTCCTTCGGTTCGCCATCACGACGTCCGGCTATAACAACGAACAGAAAATCTCCGGCAGCGCCGCACTCACCGCCGGCGTTTGGTCGCACGTCGCCGTCACTCTATCCGGCGGCGTCGGCCGGCTCTATCTGAATGGTGATCAAGTTGGCAGCAATTCCGCCATGACGCTCACTCCCGCCGCTCTGGGGGGCTTGGTGAAGAACTACCTCGGAAAGTCCCAGTTTTCCGCCGATCCCTATCTGAACGGTGCGCTCGATGATTTCCGCATTTATGCCCGGGCACTCAATGCAAGCGAGGTGGGCGTCCTCGCTGCCGGAGAATTGGCTGCGCCTTCCGACCTCGTTGCCACTCCCGGTTCGGCGCAAATCGCCCTCTTGTGGAACGCCGTGCCCGGTGCGACAAGCTACACGATCCGGCGTGCCAGCAGTGCGGGCGGACCTTATGGCATCTTGCCCGGTGCGGTCTCGGGCCTCGGTTACACGGACACGGGTTTGGCTCCCGGTGCGACGTGGTATTACACCGTTGCCGCGCACGGATTGCCGGGTGATGGGGTGATTTCCAGCCCCGTTTCCGCCACCACCTACACGATTCAGGAAAACTGGCGTTTGACGAATTTCGCCACTACCGAAAGCGATGGCCCCGCCGCCGATGACGCCGATCCCGATGGCGACGGAATGACCAACGCACAAGAGTTCGCCGCCGGAACCGATCCGAAGAACCCTGCAAGTGTATTGCATGCCAGCAGTTTCGTGATCAGCGGCAACGATGTCATTCTGAGTTTCGACTCGGTGGCGGGGAAAACATATCGCCTGGAACGCTCCGATACCTTGGAGAGCGGATCCTGGACGACGGTGCAGGATCAAATTTCCGGCACCGGTGGCATTTTGCCGATCACCGACGCCGGTGCGGCCGCACACAGCACCCGCTTCTATCGGATCGTCGTCGTGCCATGATAAACAATGGGTGGATATGTGCTCGCCGCAGACGGTCAAACGCCAGAATGCGGCTTTCACTTGCGGAGGGAATTTCCGTGAGTGTCAGATGGCGGCGGCCATGATATTCCACTCGAACAGATGACGATGTTCGTTCCCATCCGCTCTTTCCTGGCTGTGATCCTGCTTGTGGGATCGTGCTCGGTTCCGGTATTTTCACAGTCCATCCCGGTGGCGGAGGATCATGTCCTGCGCACTTGGGAAATGGAGGACGGCCTGCCCAGCAACACGGTGTCCGGTGTCGTCCAGACTCCGGATGGCTTTCTGTGGATCGCCACGCCCAAAGCGCTTGCCAGGTTTGACGGCATCCGATTTGTGACGTTTTTCACTGGCCGCCCCGATGTGGAACCGACGGATTTCCACACGCGGGATCGGGAGATCTGGCTAGGATTCCGCGCCGGTGGAGCGGCGCGGCGCCAAGGCTGCGATTTCGGCGAGACTGTGCCCGTGCTGCCGCGCAACGCTCCGCCGGACTGGCTCCGCCTGCAACTTGATATGCCAGACAAGCCGGTTTGGTATGATTGGCCTGAGGGCCGCACGGTGACGTGTTGGATGGATGGGCAACTGCATGAATTCAAGGGAGCCGTCCGGACGGGGCCGAATGGGGAGCTAACAATCATTGCGGATTCCAGCGGCCAGATCTGGAATCCGGTGGGCGATAAAACGATCCGGGAAAACGCCCGATTCCAAGCCATCGTGCCGCAGGCCGGCAGCAGGGCATCTCTGGCACCTGCCCGGGATGGCGGGTTGTGGACTGCGGCGGGAAATCAGCTCGTCCACCAACATCCGGACGGACGCAAGGAACCTGTGGCCAATCTCTCGCAGATCGGCGGCGAAAGTTCGGTCAACATGCTGCTCGAAGATGCGGACGGGGCTGTGTGGATTGCCACCCGGGGATCGGGATTGATCCGCTGGCGTAATGGTTCCCTCGCCCGTGTGCCGACCTCACACAACGATGTTTTGTCCCTCGCGCAGGATCGGGACGGAAATCTCTGGGCCGGCACTCATGGCGGAGGACTGGATCAACTGCGGCCGCGGCGGTTTTATTTGCACAAGGCTGAGGAAGGACTCCCGGGTGATAATTTGGTCTCAGTTTGTGAAGATTCGGAGGGCTGTCTTTGGCTCGCTCCCTCATTCAATCCACCGTTGCGCTCGTGCGAACCTGACAGGCGGCAGTTCCGTAGCCCATCGAATTGGAACCAGCCGTTGTTCACGCGGTTCGTGAGCGCGATGTGCCCGGACCCGGCGGGAGGGGTTTGGTTCGCTTGTTCTAACGGTCCGCTCAGGCGATGGAAGGATGGTCATTTTGTAACAGAATCCTTATGGGAACCCGCGTCGTCCCTGCTGATGGACCGAAAGGGGATTCTATGGGTCGCCACGGTCCGGGGTGGTCTTGTCAGGCATGAAATCACGGGGGACCGGCACATTTCCACCGATGGGGGATTGGTCCGGGCGCGGGCTCTCGCAGAGGACGGTGAGGGTCGCATCTGGGTGGGCACCGAGGACGGATTGGTTTTCCTGCGGAAGAATGCGGGCTTTGTTCCGGTTCCTCTTCCGGGAGCTCACGTCGGGGAATCCATTCGTTTCATCGTCCCCGACAACACGGGATCGGTATGGATCGGCGCGTTGGGCGGGGGACTCTATCGCTGGCGTGGCGGCGGGATCGATCGGCTGTCTGCTGAAAGCGGCCTGCCCACAAGTGACCTGCGATCCTTGTTAGTGGATTCCAACGAAGACTTCTGGTTTGGAACGGAAAAGGGGTTGTTCCGGGTCGCCCGTCACGAGCTGGAATCCGTGATCGAGGGCAGGGATTCGCCAGCACGTGTCCTCGCATACGGTCGGCGCGACGGAATTCCGAGCATGGAATTCGAGCCGGGTTTCCGCAACGCGACGGCCCGGACCAAGGACGGGCACTTGTGGTTTGCCACCTATCGAGGTGCTTTGGAAGTGGCTCCGTCGCCACCTGCTCCGGCGACGGTTTCGCCAGCCGTATGGATCGATCAGGTGAGCGTTGGCGACCGGGTTCTGCAATCGGGTGGCGGGAAAAAGATCGAACTCGCTCCCAAGCCCGGGCCCCTCCGCATCAGCTACACCCTTCCCGCGCTGAACCAACCGGAGAGGATTCGTTTCCGTTACCGCCTCGCAGGTTTCGGCAATGGTGAGTGGACATCCGCGTCCACCGAGCGCTCGGCGACTTTCCAGAATCTGCCTCCAGGTGTCTATCAGTTCGAGGTCGGGGCCGCCGAGGAGGACGGTCCATGGCATCGTGAAAATGCGATACTGCGGTTCACCGTCGCTGCGGCCTGGTGGGAAACGCCGTGGTTCCGGGCGCTTCAAGTGATCTCCGGGGTGGCGGTTCTGGCCGGTTTCATCTGGCTTCTGGTCCGGCGGAGGATGAAATCCCGCTTGAGAATGCTCAGGCAGGAAAACGCCTTGGAGCGGGAACGCACCCGCATCGCCCGCGACATCCACGACGAAGTGGGTGCCAATCTCACCCAAATCGCCATCGCTGGTAAACTGGCGAAGCTCGAATCCTCAGGTGCTTCCTCCGAACATCTTGACGAAATCTCACTCGCCACGCGCAACACTGCGGATGCGCTCGATGAAATCGTCTGGGCCGTCAACCCGAGGCATGACACCGTTGCCTCGCTTGCCGAATACATCAGCAAGTTCGCGTCCGGTTTCCTCGGCTCCGCAGGCATCGTCTGCAAACTGGAAATCCCGGGGGATCTTCCATCCATCCCCATGGCATCGAAGCGTCGGCATCACCTGTATCTTGTCGTCAAGGAAGCGCTCAACAATGCGGTGAAATACTCCGGTGCCAGCCAAGTGAAGCTGAAAATTGAACATGAAACGAACCAACTCAGCGTTATTGTGGAAGACAACGGCTGCGGATTTGATTCCAATGTCGAACCTGCTGATGCCAACGGCCTGCGAAACATGCGCGACCGAATGGCGGATGCTGGCGGAAGCTGCCTCGTGACAAGCCGTCCCGGCGAGGGGACGTCCATCACCTTCGTGTTGCCGATCCAAGGCGGATGATCGCTGGTTTTCAATCTACTCCCGTTTTCAAAACTCATCTAACCCATAATATGATCCGAATTTCCATCGTCGAAGACCACCGCGCCACCCGGGAGTCGCTGGTCAAACTGCTGCGTCATGCCGCCGATGTCGTCTGCCTCGGCGCGTATGGAAATGCCGAGCAGGCCTTGATCGAGATTCCCCACAGTCCGCCGGACGTCATTCTGATGGATATCAATCTTCCCGGTGCGAGCGGGATCGAGTGCGTCAGAAAGCTCAAGGCGGATTTTCCTGCGGTCGAGTTCCTGATGCTCACCACCTATGATGATACGGATCTGATCTACAGCGCCCTTCGTGCCGGGGCGAGTGGATATCTGCTGAAACGGGCCGCGCCGGATATGTTGCTGGATGCCGTTCGCAGCGTCCACGCCGGTGGCTCTCCCATGTCCCCTGAGATTGCTCGCAGGGTGGTGTCGGGTTTCAGGGAGCCTGCAAGTCCGTCCAGCGGCCTCGAAGATTTGTCCCCCCGCGAGCGCGAAATTCTCGATCAACTGGCCGAGGGGCTTCCCTACAAGCAAATCGCAGACCGGCTGGGCATCAGCCCCCACACGGTTCACAATCATTTACGCAAGATTTACGGAAAGCTCCAAGTGCAGTCGCGCACCGAGGCCGTGGTGAAATTTATTGGGAGGTAAGCGGCGTTCAGCGGCAGGGTTGTGGGTGAGAATGACCGGTTCGGGCTATTGAGGCGCGAAGTGGGGATCCGCTAAGTTGATGGACTGTTATTCCGGCTTCGAGCCCGCTTTTGCGGGTGCGAATCAAACCCCAGCGCGGGTTTTTGCCTCCGGCCAGACATCAATTCCCACCAAACCCCGTTCCCATCCCAAATCCATGAAACCAAGGAATCTCGCAGGTTCATTTCTCGTCCGTCGTATTGCATTGAGCTTTGCCTCATCGCTCGCAGCCACTTTCACCGCAAGCGCCGCCACCAGTAACTGGGACGGTGCGACCAGTGGCGTGTGGGACACCGTGACGTCCAACTGGACCGGCTCCACCTTCACCGGCGGAAACGACGCGCTTTTTGCCGGCACGCCGATCAGCAACGTCACCTCCGCCACCGGCCTTACGATTGCCGCGATCACGCTGGATAATACGTTCACCGGCTCGGTTTCGATGACGGGCAATAACACGGTGAGTGGCGCGACGACGGTCAGCGGCGGCACCTTGTCTGTGCTGCATACCGGCACGACAGTTGGCACGGTGCTCGCCACGGATCTCGGCACGAGCGCCATCACGGTCAATAGCGGCGGCATCTTCACCGTGGACGATACCGGCAACGGAACGACTGCGGCAGAGCGAATTCTTTCGTTGGGCAACAACATCTCGGGTGCGGGCACGATCAACGCGAAGGCGAGTGCGCTGATGACCAATGGCTGGAGCTCTATCAACTTTACCGGCGACCTCAGCGGCTTCACGGGCACACTTAACGTTGTGACTCCTTCCACGGCCAATCGCGCCAAGGGCAAATTTACGACCGCGTCGCAGTCCACGTTGCTCTCCTCAAGCGCCACGGTGAACGTCCAGAACGGCGCGCAGCTTTATCTCACGCAGGCATTTAATTACGGCTTTGCCCTCAAGCTGAACGGTGGAACTGGCGGAGAAGGTTTTGGATCGCTGCGCCTCGAAAATACGGCTCTCAATTTCTCAGGCCCCGTCACACTGCAGGCGGCTTCGGCCATCACCACCAGCGCCAATGGAACAATCAGTGGAAACATTGGTGAAAGCGGCGGGAGCTTCGGCTTCACCAAGCAGGGCGCCAACACTCTGGTGCTTTCCGGTAACAGCAGCTATTCCGGTGGTACCACAATCGCCGCAGCCAATGCGACCACCAGCACGCTGTCCGTCGGCCACAATAATGCGCTGGGCACGGGCACGGTGACGTTTAGCCCCACCGGCTCAGGCGTGGCGGTATTGGCGGACACAACGAGCGTCATTCTTTCCAATAATCTCTCCACGACATCGGGGGGGGCCAATCTCAACGCCTCGGGCGGAACCATGGTTCTGAATGGAAACATTACGGGGGGGAATGGCGTGTCTTTGACGCCGACGAACAAGATTACCCTCGCCGGAACCAACAGCTTCGCGACCTCGGCAGCTTTTGGTAACTTGACTGTGAACGCTGGTGCCGGCGGCGTGGACATCACAGGCTCGACTACGGTGGGTAACGGAAATAGCGCAAATTCGGGTGGATACTTGAGTGTTTCGGGGAACACCTCGATCACTGTGCAATCGGGCGGTTCGCTTAGCGTGCTCGGCACCACGAATGCCACGACTCCCCAGTCGGCCGTCGGGCAGAATGCAGCGGGGACAAGTACGCTGTCAGTCAACGGCGGAAGTCTCAGCGTCAGCGGCAAGATGGGCCTGGCGTTCGGCAATAATGTCGGCACGGCCATCGGCATACTGACGGTCTCCTCCGGCACAGCGACTATCACCCGTGGCAGTACGACGGCCACGGATGCGCGCTCCTTTATCGCTTTGGGTCGCGACACCGCCACAGGCACGGTCAACCTCAATGGCGGCACCCTTGCCACCGATCGTAACTTCGTTCGCGACAGTAGCGCCACCGCCGATGCCTCCGGCACGGCGAATTTCAACTTCGGCGGCGGCACGCTCAAGGCTTTGGCCAACCAGACCGACTGGCTGAATTCCGCGACGATCAACACCAATCAACTGGCGCTTACGTCGGTGACGGCAACCAACACCTCGACCATCGACGCCAACGGTTTCAACGTCGGCATCAACAACTCCATCAGCGGCGCGGGCGGTTTCAACATCAACAGCAACACCGGCACGGGCACCGTCACCTTCACCGGTACGAACACCTACACCGGCGACACCACCGTGACTGCCGGGGTTCTTGCCGTGGATGGTGATGCCATCGCGGATACCAACAAGCTGGTCATCAATGGTGGTAAATTAGATCCCATGGGTGCTACTGAAGTGGTGGGCACCTTATATTTTGGGGCCACTCAGCAGGCAGCAGGCACTTGGGGATCCACCGCCTCGGGAGCAACCCATCAGGATGACACCCGCTTCACTGGAACCGGCGTGGTCAGTGTAACCACCGGCCCTGTCGCTGGCTACACCTCTTGGGCGGATGCCAACGGAGCCAGCGGCCAGACGGCGGATCAGGACCACGATAACGATGGTGTCGCCAACGGACTCGAATACTTCATGGGTGCGACGGGCTCGTCATTCACCGCCAATCCCGGTGTCGTCAGCAACAGCGTCACTTGGCCCAAGAGTGCCTCGTTTGTTGGCAGCTACATCGTGCAGACATCATCTGATCTCAGTAGTTGGGCCACGGCAGTCACCGGTGTCACGGACAATGGCACATCGGTTGTCTATACACTTCCAACAGGATCACCGAAACTCTTCGTCCGCTTGGTTGTAACAGCTAACTGACTTTAGATCGCATGATCTGATCGCTCTCTGTCGAGCGACGGTGTCCTCCGCCTTAATGGGTTTCGGCGGGAGACCCCGTTGCGGAGGCAGCGTTAAGGCGGTCCCGGCTATGGGTTAGCCGGGGCCGCCATTGCCATGCAAATTATCCATTCTCTAGTTATTCATGATGTTCACCCATCCCGACAAGTATCATTCGAAACCTATAACTCCCCATCGATTTGCCGGAGCGGTCATCTCCTGTGTGCTCGCGTCCTCGATATCGTTGTTTGGTTTTGACCTGCCTGATCCGGCTCCGATTCCAACCATTCCTGCCGCGCAGGCGCCGGGCTCGGTGACGATGGGAAATGCGGCGGACTTTCCTGAAGTGAAAATGGATTTCCCCATCGAGTCTGGTCCGTTCCAGCCGACCTGGGGATCCATCGCGAACAACTATCCGGCGAAGGATTCCGCCTGGCTGCGTCAGGCGAAATTCGGGATCTGGGTCCACTTCGGCCCACAGGCTGCGGGGCAGAGCGGTGACTGGTATGCCCGGCGGATGTATGTCGAATCCAGCCTCAATACCTACGGAACCGATTCCTACTCAAATCACATTGCGGACTTTGGCCATCCTTCCACTTCCGGATACAAGGATTTGATCCGAAACTGGAATCCAACGCTGCTCGATCCGGCCGCCTTGACGCAGACCTACCACAATGCGGGAGCGCGTTTCCTTTTCGTGCAGGGAGTCCATCACGACCAATACGACAATTGGAACTCGAAATACCAGCCGTGGAATTCCATGAACCTCGGTGCCCACCGCGATATCCTCGGTGAGTGGCGAACGGCCATCCGCGCCCATGCGGACATGCGGTTCGGCGTGGCATTCCACCATGAATACTCGTGGTGGTGGTGGCAGAGCTGCTACCGGTCGGACACGACCAATACCCGGGGCAAGCTCGGCGTGCCGTATGATGGAAATCTCACCACCAACTACGACGGCACCGGCCAATGGTGGGGAACCGATCCCTTTGATCTCCGCAAGCTCTATCTGACGAACATGCGCGAGTATGCCGGGATTTATAACAATATGGATTACAAGGGATACAACCTCCCTTCCGGTATCTTCGGCAATCACCTCGACTATGCCCATTGGTATGCGAGTTGGTGGGCGCTGCGAATGATGGATGTGATCGAAAACTATGATCCTGATTTCATCTATACCGACGGCAATTCCACCCAGCCCTTCAGCGGCTACATGAGCGGCACCGGTTACAAGGCAGACGCCATGCAGCGCGTTCTCGCTCACTATTTCAACCGCACTCTCGCCCGACGCGGGACGTTGGATACATTCGGCATCGTCAAGTTCAACCCGAACAACAAGGGCATCGTCAACACTTTCGAAAACAACTACCCGGCCGATATCAAGACCGACCAGCCATGGATCGGCGAAGTGCCCGTCGGTGACTGGTTCTACAACACCGGTTTCAACTACAACCCCAATACGATCATCCGCTATCTGTTGGAATGCGTGTCGCGTGACGGTGCTGCGGCCATCTGCATCGCGCTGAAGCCGGACGGTTCGCTCGATCCCGGCAGCGTGACCCAGCTTCAGGGCGTTGGAAATTGGATGAACATCAACAGCCCGGGCATCTACGGCAGCAAGGCGTGGGTGAAATTCGGCGAAGGTACGAACAAGCAAGCCACCGGCGCGCTCGGAAGTACCCAGGCGAACCAGACGTTCACCAATGCCGACTTCCGCTACACCGTCGGCGCGGACGGCTACCTCTATGCCTACTGCATGACCGTCCCTGCTGGCGGCGCGGCCCTCACACTTCCTTCTCTGGGGACGGGCGATGGGAATCTGGCCGCTCCGATCACCACCGTTTCCCTGCTAGGCAGCAACACCGCTCCGGTCTGGAGTCAAACGGCCACCGATCTCAACATCACCTGCCCGGCCTCCATGTCCGGCTTCCAGACTTCCGTCTGTTTTAAAATCGGTCCGCCGGCGATCATCAAACTCACGACACCCGATCTGACGGCAGCCTCCAAGGATGCCTCCATCGGCCTCCAGTGGAAAACCGTTTCGGCCAACGCCACTTATACCATCAAGCGTGCCACCAGCAGCGCGGGACCATTCACGACGCTTGCTACCGGACTAACCGGAACTTCATACGAGGATACCACGGTCCAGCCCGGGACGCTTTATTTCTACACCGCGTCCGCCACCGATGGTGCGAGTAATTCCGCTGAGTCACCAAGTGCATTGGGGATTTTGGCCCAACCTTCGACCTGGCTTTCACGGGATCTCACGAAATTGGGTGAAGCCGGATCCGTCATCGAGTCGGACGGCATTTTCGTGGTGAAAGGATCGGGCTCGGACATCTGGGGAAACTCCGATGAATTCCGCTTCGTCTATAAACCTCTCACAGGAGACGGATCGATCACCACCAAGGTCGAGAGCGTGCAGAATACCGGTGGCTGGGCGAAAGCCGGAGTGATGATCCGCGAAACGCTGGCGACGAACTCGAAGTATGCGGGCGCCTATGTTTCGCCTTCGAACGGAACTGCCTTCCAGCAGCGTACCACCACCGGCGGCTCCGCATCCGGTGTCGGCGGAACCGCTGGCTTGGTCGCACCCTACTGGCTGCGGCTCATCCGCAGCGGCAGTACCATCACCGCCTATCAGTCGGTTGATGGATTGGCGTGGAGCATCATGGGAACCACCACAGTTTCCATGACGGATGATGTCTACATCGGCATGGCGGTATGCAGTGTGAACAACGGAACTCTCAACCAATCCGTATTCAGCAATCTGACAGTCGCGGATCAGACCAGTCCTCAACCCACGGTCACCCCGGGCAATGGAAACGTGATGCTTCGCTGGAACACTGTCTCGGGTGGTGTCAGCGGCTATCGGATCAAGCGCTCCACCAGCCCCGGTGGACCATTCACCACGGTCGTCTCATCCACGCCGGGGACATCCTACATCGATGCCGGACTGACAAACGGCACTCCCTATTACTACATCATTTCCTCACTGGTCGGCGGATTGGAAAGCGCTGACTCGGCCGTGGTTTCCGGAACTCCCACGAGCTCGGTCACGCTGGTTTCCCGCGCTGTCCAGGGCATTGCGGCGGCCAATGCGGAGAAAATCACCGAGTTGGCCTCCATGGCATTCGACGGATCGACCTCCACCAAATGGTATACCGATATCAACGCCAGCACCGGTTGGCTCCGCTATCAGTTCGGTGCGGGGCTGGCATGGCGGATCACTCAATATCAGGTTACCAGTGCCAACGACGTTTCCCAGCGCGACCCGAAAGATTGGCAATTCCAAGGCTCCAACAATGGATCGAACTGGACGACACTCGATACACAGACCGGCCAGACCTTCGCCACACGGCTTCTGACGAAAACCTATAATCTCGTCAATAACACGCCCCATCGTTTCTATCGACTCAACATCACGGCAAACAACGGTGGCTCCGGCTATCCCATCCAGCTCTCCGAGTTTTCCCTTTGGTCAGCACCTTCGGATGTGGGGGATAAGAATCTTCCGGTGCTGAGTCTGCCTGCGAACATGACCGTGGACGCACCCGATTCCATGGGGGCCGTTGTCAATTTCACCGCGACCGCTGTCGATGGCGAGAGTGGCGTTGTCACCGTGGTTTCGCAGCCCGCATCGGGATCGTTGTTTCCCGCGGGTCTAACCACCGTTCAATGTGCGGCCACCGATATGGCGGGAAACACGGCGAGCGGAACCTTCACGGTCACGGCAAACACCCCGGTCATGACGTGGCGGATCGCCAATTTCGGCACATCGGATAACAGCGGGAACGCCGCCGACTCCGCGGATCCCGATGGTGATGGCTGGACCAATCAGCAGGAGTTCGTTTCCGGCACCGATCCTCAGAACCGCGCCAGTCTCCTCAAGCTCGATCAGATGCAGGCGGTTGGAAACGACATGCGGTTGAGCTTTCCTACCGTGGTGGGGAAAACCTACCGCCTCGAACGCTCCGATACCTTGACTGATGCGTCCTGGACCACCGTGCAAGCCGATATCGCGGGAACCGGTGTCACCATTCAGGTCGCCGATCCCAACGGTGCGGGCCTCGCGAAACGTTTCTATCGAATCGTCGTTCAGTAGCCGGGGTACCTATGCCGATGAATGGCCTGAACGGGCTATAGCATCGGAAATCGGGACCAAGGTAGCTTCAACCAATCCACCTCCACCGCGCTGCGGCGCTTTTTCACCCCTCCCATACATGAAACCAAAAAACAAAACCATCCAACTCCTCGGCGTGATCACGCTCGCTGGATTTTCGGCCCCCGCACTCCACGCCGCCAACACCACATGGGTCGGCAACACGGACGCCAACTTCAGCACGCTGGCCAACTGGAATTCGGTGACCCCGACTGGCAACTCGCCCTTTTTTGGAGCGGCTGGCAGCTCGGGCACGACCTTGAACAACGACATCGTGGGTGGCAACTACTTCGGCCTCGTCTTCAACAGCGGCGCCAGCGCCTTCACCATCAATGGCAACAGCTTCACGCTGTCGGCTAACATCACCAACAACTCGGCGAGCACCCAGACGATCAACACCGCGATGACGGCGACCGCAGCTCGCACAGTCACCGCAACGAGCGGCCAACTGGTGCTTGGAGGTAACATCACCGGCGTAGGCCTCACTCTTTCCGGTGCCAACAAGATCACCTTGGGCGGAACCAATACCATCACGACCAACGCCAACTTTGGAAATCTTGCCATTAACGGTGCTGGCGGCGCGGACATCACCGGTGCGACCACGGTCACCGGCAGTGCGGGAAATACCTTCTCAGGTTATCTCGACGTTTCTGGCGGTGCCACCGTCGCCATCAAGTCCGGCGGTTCTCTGACAATCAACGGCACCACCAACGCATCTCACCCCAACAGCGGAGTCGGCGGCGGTAGCACGATTTCCGTCGAAGGCGGCTCGTTTACCCTCGGGACAGGCACCGGCTTTATGCTTGGCAACGGAGCAGCCACCTCCGGCACCCTCACCATCACCTCGGGCACCGCAACCATTAACGCCGGCACGACGACCGACAACGGCGCGGACACTCGTTTCATCGCGATGGGCCGCGATAACGCGGGCGCTACTGGCACGATCAACCTCAACGGTGGCACCCTCGCCACCAGCCGCGCCTTCGCCCGTGACACCAGCAGCGCTGCCGGCTCTGGCACCGCCAATTTCGTGTTCGGCGGCGGCACGTTGAAAGCACTGGCCAATCAGTCCGACTGGCTCCTCTCCGCCACCAGTGGCCTCAACGCTGACGCCCTCGCCCTTACCTCGGTCACGACTACGGCCGTTTCGACGATTGATGCCAACGGATTCTCCGTCGGCATCAATAACGCCATCAGCGGTGCGGGCGGTTTCAACATCAACAGCAACACGGGTACAGGCACCGTCACCTTTGGCGGAGCCAAAAGCTACACCGGCGGGACCACCGTCACCGCAGGCACTTTGGACGTGACTGGCACCTTGGCTGACTCCGGCGCAGTGACCGTGAGTGGCGGCACCTACAAGGTGAGCAACTATGACACCGTGGGCGCGGTCACCCTGACCAGCGGCACCATTTCCAACGCCAGCGGCAAAGTGCTGACCGGCTCCTCCTATGCCGTGCAAAGCGGGACCGTGAGCGGTATCCTCGGCGGCTCCGGCGTTCTCACCAAATCCACCGGCGGCACCGTGACCCTCTCGGGCGCGAACACCTATTCCGGTGGCACTTCGGTCAGCAACGGCACGTTGACGCTCTCCGGCAGCGGCACCTTCGGCTCCGGCGCGCTGACGGTTTCCGGCGGCACGGCGAATCTGGGCGGTGCCAGCATCACCAACACGCTCGGCGCCCTCACCGGCGGCGGTGCGGTCAACAACGGCACAATCACCAACAACAGTGGCACCTATGACATGCAAAACGGTTCTGTCGGCGCCATCCTCGCGGGCTCCATTGGTCTTACCAAAAGCACGTCAAACACGGTGACTCTTTCTGGAGCAAACACCTACGGAGGAGCGACGCTGATCAGCGGTGGAACACTTGCCCTCGGCTCCACGGGTTCCATCAGCAACACCAGCGGCGTTTCGCTCGGCACCTCAGGTACCTTCGATGTTTCCGCGAAGAGCGGCTACACGGTGAATAATCTATCGGGATCCGGCGCCGTCATCGGGTCACTGACGGTTTCCACCCAACTGGCGATCGGTAATTCGCCCGGAACCATCAATTTCGGCAGTCTGACATTGGGAGCCGCTTCGACCTACACCTACGAACTGACCGGAGGCGGAAGCACCGCCGATCTCGGAAATGTTTCGGGCTCACTCTCGATTCTATCCGGATCGATTCTGGACCTGGTGCAACTCGGAACCTATACCCCAGGCCAGACGTTCACTTTGTTCGGATACAACACGGGATCGCTTACCGGCACCTTCAAGGATATCGGCAACGTCACACTCAATGATGGCGACACCTTCAGTGACGCGGGCGGCAGTTGGTTGATCGACTATGATAACACGTCTGCCGGACTCAACGGCGGCACGGGTTCGAGTTTCGTCACCATCACTTCGGTTCCCGAGCCCGGATCAGCTCTGCTCGGTGGCCTCGGCCTTCTGGCTCTGCTGCGCCGCCGCCGTCGCTGACCTATCGGTAAATTCAATTGCTGAGCCGGCGGTTCCTATAGTTCCGCCGGTTTAGCATGAAGAAGATTTGGCGAAATGGCGGACTGAATATCCGCAGCACACAGCGCTCAAAATGAACGCGCTCCTTCGGCTATAATGGCCTAAGGAGTGTTGACAATTTGTCAACTGAGTCAGGGTGAAATTGTGTCGCCCGAAACGATAAGAGCCCGCGAAATAGAGCACACAGCGCCTTCTTCGGTCGACCCTCTTCCGTTCGTAGTTCAACCCTTGAGGGTGTCTTCGTTACACAATGAAGACACCTGGAGGGTTGGATCACATACAAGATTTCCGCATCCTCTAGGGTTTTGGCATGAACCTATCCCCGGTCCTGCACACACCCACCGATGTGGGCTTTCAACCTTCCCATCGTCCAACTACTTTGTGATCATGACGGCAAAGCCCATGTCTCAAACCTTCCGCCGCTATCGCTCCGCCGCCTTGGGCATGCTCCTCGGTTGTGCTTTCCCCATCCCGCTCCACGCATCGGTGTGGGTTCCCGAAGGCACCGCGCAGACGCCCACCGATACTCCGTCGGAGCAGGATGCGAAGATGGCTTGGTGGCGTGAGGCTCGCCTCGGCCTGTTCATCCACTGGGGACTTTACTCGATCCCGGCCGGTGAATGGAACGGCAGACAAATCGGCGGACTCGGCGAGTGGATCATTAAGACCGCCACGGTCCCTGTGGCCGATTACCAGGCACTCGCACCGCGGTTCAACCCCACCGGATTCAACGCGGAGCAGTGGGTCTCCACCGCAAAAAACGCAGGGATGAAATACATCATCGTCACCGCCAAGCACCACGATGGCTTTGCGATGTTCAAATCCAAAACGGACCCCTTCAACGTTTACGATGCCACTCCCTTCAAGCGTGACCCACTCGCGGAGCTCGCCTTCGCCTGCAGGAAGGCAGGCATGCGTTTCGGCTTCTACTACTCACACGATCAGGACTGGACAGCGCCCGGTGGAGCGGTGATCGGCAAGACTTGGGACAAAGCGCAGGACGGGAATTTCGAAGACTACGTCCGCACCAAATCAATTCCGCAGTTCAAGGAATTGCTCGCCAACTATCAGCCCGCCCCCGACATCATCTGGTTCGACACTCCGACCACAGAGATGACACCTCAGTTGGCCAAGCAATACATCGAACTCCTCAAACAGCATCCGAAAATCATCTGGAACGAGCGGCTTGGCGGGGGATTCAAAGGTAATTTCCGCACTCCTGAAAATGAAATTCCCGTCACCGGTCCTGCCGAAGATTGGGAATTCTGTATGACCATCAACAACACATGGGGATTCAAAAAGAACGACCGTAGCTGGAAATCCACGGAATCCCTCATCCGCGACCTCATCGATGTCACCAGCAAGGGTGGTAACTATCTGCTAAATGTGGGTCCTGACTCCGAAGGAGTCATCCCTGCGCCTGCTGCCCAGCGCCTTGCCGGGATTGGACTATGGCTGGCTGTGAACGGCGGGTCGATCTATGGGACCACCGCCAGTCCGTTCAAGAAAGCGCCCTCCTGGGGTCGTGTCACCCGCAAGTCTAACAGACTTTATCTGCATGTTTTCAAGTGGCCACAGGACGGCAAGCTCCTGCTCCCGGTTTCTAATGCGCCAGGCGAGGCCAGCCTCCTGTCAGTCCCGGGATCCCGCTTGGCAACCACTTCCCATCCTCACGGAATCGAAATCACCCTGCCAGGCTCTGCTCCGGATCCGGTTGCCAGCGTCATCGCCATTGATTTCGACCGTCCGATCATGCCCGTCCTTCCGCCCGTCACTCCGCAGGCGGACGACGGAACCGTGGTTCTGACTGCGGAGGCTGCTGACATCACCGGTGAGTTCCTCCGGGTCGAGCCTGGAAAGAAACCCGGCGATGTCCCCAATCTCGGTTATTGGGAGAGGCCTGCCGAATTTGTCGAGTGGTCGATCCGAGTCACCCGGCCGGGTTGGTATACGCCCTCCCTCAACTATGCCTGCAGCGATACAAGTGCCGGAAGTGACATCCTCTTCAGTGTTGGCGATCAGAAATTGAGCGGCATTGTGGAGTCCTCGGGAGATTGGGACCAATATCGCACCGCCACTCTTGGTCAGATACGCCTTGAAAAGGGCGACCGCGTCACTGCGACCCTCAAGGTCACACGTAAGAAAGAGTTCGGCGCGATCAACCTCCGTTCCATCACCCTGTTGCCGCCAGTTCCCTAACCGTCACCAGCCGCTCCCAGAAGTTGGAATCCCGCCCCTGTGACCGCTCGGGTTGAGAGTTGAGAGTTGAGAGTTGAGAGTTGAGAGTTGAGAGTTGAGAGTTGAGAGTTGAGAGTTGAGAGTTGAGAGTTGAGATTACCAAATAACCGAGGTTCTAAGCCCTCTTCCTCACCCTTCGCGACCTCCGCGCCATTGCTGGAACTCTTCCTCTTCCTCTTCTCTGATCACTGATCACTGATCACTGATCACTGATCACTCGGCACCTCTCGACCTCCGCGCCTTTGCGGTAACTCTTCCTCTCGACTTTTTCAGGACTGATCCTTCAAATCCGTGGTAAGAGCTTCACGAGCAACATGGCACCGGCAAGAAGAGCGATGACCACGACTACAATTCCCAGAAGGAGGATTTTGAAGGACTTTTCATAGTCCTGTTGAATACCAGGTATCTTAGGTGGCCGATTTTCTTCGGAAGGGGAGGGCTGGATGCCTTCATCGACCACGTCCCGTGCGGCGGCTGGAAACTCGATTCCGAAGAACGCCAAGCTTCCACGGTCAGACGAGACCGGCCCCGCAGCGAACGGTGACGAAAACGGCGCTACAACCACAGCTTGTCCGCGTTCTTCCACTCGGGAATATCCATTCTGGGTTGGCTCAGGCATTGCAAAGTCCAACTCCTTCATATGGGTTGTCATTTCCGCCGATTCACGGGATTCTGCCATTTGCTCATTGACGTTGTCGCCGGGACAAAAGGAATCGGAAGGTCGAAATGGTGGGTTGATCACCGCTCCCGGACTGGTTATCTCCCTCGGGAGAACCCCACCCACTCCAACATGCTGTCGACCGGGCCATGATCGCGAACGGTCTGTTGGGAAATCCGGTAAATCCTTTGTGGCGTTGAACGGACTCTTTGATGCAAACGAACGCCCTACGTTGCGAGCAGGTGAATCGCTCTGGGAAGTTATTTCGATCGAAACAAAGAATGATTCATTGCAGGAAACGCATCTTCCCGGGGATTTCTCGTCAGGGCAAATCACACTCACCGGGAGTCCGCAGCCAGGACAAGCCCATAACAATATCCGGGGGGCTGAGGGGGTTGCGGCAGTAGTAGTGTCCGGAGTGGATGGAAAAGGCATCCTATCCAGGGAGGTGGGGCGATAATTGCGAATTGCTGGATCTTCGAGCTGGATCATGGCGAGGGGGTGGTTCGGTGGGTTGGGGAAGGGAAGCTCTGCCGGCCTTTCGGCCTTCAGTCCTCGGGTATGGACTGGGATGTGATGGGAAAGTCCCGGGTCGTGGATGAATAGATAACTATCTGATTCCGAAGAGTTGGTGGAAATGCTGCGGCAAAGCGGAGGCAGTGGTGCCTGTCGTGGTAATAACTTTGCCGCTGGGACTCTTCAGGATCCACTGGGGTGGATGGAGCGATGCATTCGGCGGAGCGCTGATGAACACAAAGTATTTGTTGTAAGGTGCTTTCGTTGAAGTGCAGATGCCAACGCCAACGCGGGTCTGCGCCTTATAGAATGCAATTTCCCCCATGAGGTGAGGCCTGTGGAATTCAGACTTCTTCCAAACTGCCAGCATTCCCGCTGGTGTGCCGGATGATAATCCTATTGATTCGATGTTGTTGGCTGGCGCAGAGTGATCGTAATAGCTTGGCAGGACGTAGCCGGCGCGACCGATCAGATAGTTTGCTCCGTTGCCGTCTGGATTCACGTGGGCGAAATAGTTGCGTTTGACCATATCCGCTGCGCGGGCGCGAGCCACCTTGCATAGGATGGGGTCGAGAGAGAGCTCATCGCGTTGCTGGTCCCCATCTTTTTTCACCAGATTAAATAATTTCATCTCCGCCGAGTTCATCTGGAAGGTTTTTCCTCGAAGCGGATCGCTGATGGCAATGCAAGCGATCAGGCAATACAGCACGGGAATCATGAAGTCTCTCCGCGGGCGAAAGGTGTTAGGTCCCGCGATCAGGCGGGTGATCAATGAAGCTGATCCCCTGACGTCCTCTCTCTTGATTTGAATATTGAGTTTCATTGTTATTACTCCAACAACCGACAGGGTAACGGAGTCTCAATGTCCGGACAATGGACAGCGCGTATGAAAATTTTCATATTTCGTCCAAAGTGGTCCGCACAGTCTCCGTGCGGCTCTTACGTCGCAGCCGGAGCACGAGTTGAGAGTTGAGAGTTGCCGCAAAGGCGCGGAGGTCGCTAAGGGACGCAAGAAGATGAAGAAGCGAGGAAGAGGGGTGAACCGCCAAGGCGCCAAGGACGCCAAGGAAGGGGAGGGGGGAAAGTAGTTATTCGGTGGAGATAAAGAAATTTGGCAGGGGAGCATCGCAGAATGTCCGGGACCATCCCCACGGACCGCGGGACTTCATCCCGGCTTTCATTCATTCATCCACCCACCGCCCCTGTCCACATTCCCCCCCGCTCTGATCACTGATCACTCGGCACTTCTCTTCCTTTGCGTCCCTTCGCTGCCTCCGCGCCTTTGCGGTAAACTCTTTCTTTCAACTCACCGCCCCTCCGCTGCGGCCGCCGGGGTGGTGAGCGGCTCCGCCTTGGCCCGCTTCTCCAGTTCATCCTGCACCTCGGTCGTGATATCTGTAGCTGCTTCTGCTTCGGCCATGAGGATGCCCTCAGACTCCAAGCCGACGTTGATCAGCATGTTGTAGTTTTCACGCTTTGCCACGACGCGGCAATAGGCATGCACTTCCTTGATCATGCCCTTGCGGGCTTCCATCAGCGCGGCCTTCATCTTGGCGCTGATGGTGGCATTGAGTTCAGTGCCCTTCTTGTTGATATTCTGAAAATCCTCAAAGACCATCTGCATGTCCTTTGTGGCTGATTTCCGTATGTCTTCGGGAAGTCCGTTCCTGTCCGCCTCGCGGCGCATGAGTTCCAGCTTCTTCAACTTTTCCTCACGCGTCTTGGCCAGTTCTTCCAGCTCCTTGCGCAGCGGAAGAACTTCTTTTTCCGCATTCTCCTGGAGGCCCTTGAGACGAGGCCAGTGATCATAAAGATTGGTCAGGTCCACCTTTGCGATCCTTAACTCACCGGCGGAGAGCGGAGTCGCCCCGCAGAGAGGAAGCAGGGCAGCAAGGCATGCCGCGGACGCGCGAAGCCTGGAGTGTGTTAGGCGGCGTGGTCCTGATTCGGCGGATTTGAGATATTTGATAACGTTCATGAATTGGAAGATGGATATCGAATTCCTTCGGAATATGGTAAGTCCACGGTGCCTCAGTGAAAGGATCCACGGACTTTCGTGTTGAAGAAAGGAGTGTGTTAGGGTGTTTCGTTTTTTGGAATTATTGTGTTGGATTCAATGTTCTATCGGAACTTCGCCGATATATAAAAGATTGTTGGGTTTGGTGCGGGGGCACCCGGCCTTGGCAACTTCCAGATTCATTTTAATCCGTTGCAAGTTATCAAAGGTGATCGAATTTCCTTCGCCGGCGAACCGCAATAGTTTTTCGAAAAGCAATCGTGCTTCTTCATACTTTTCCAACCAGCATGCGGCAATTGCAAGCTCGTCATTGTTCTGCCATTCGTAGATTTCATCGATGACAAAGAGCATATCCG
>JBDSZP010000104.1:0-10856 GCA_039925065.1 Luteolibacter sp. | reverse complement strand
GGCCGCGAGGCGGCGCGGGCGTTTTGGAAGCTGGAGGTCCTGCGGGAGGGAGTGACCCGAGAGGCTTGGCAGTTGGAACAGTGGTCGCAGGCCATTCGGTGGTATTTGGAGTGGCTGGCCGCTTGTGTGGGGGCCGGGGCGGATCACCGGAGCCTGGCGGAGCGCGTGAGGGCGGCGGTGCATTCGAAAGGCAGACGCAACGGGCTTCACGTCATTCGGCGTTATCTACCGGCGACGAACGGGAGCAAGGGGGACTGGGAGGAGAAAGTGAGAATATGTGCAGAGTCAACGGAACGTGAGTTGACCGTCCCGATACCCACACAGTTATCCCACGCGTGGAAAAATCACTCAGGAACGGATAGGAGCAAGCATGGTGATCCTGTCGGTCATTGCTTTCTGGCACGCTCCGATTGCCGAGGACGGCGGGTGGCTTGCGAGAACATCGATTTGCAGCTTCCACGCTCGCAGAGGCACCGCGACATTTGATGGGAACTGCTATTTGAAGGACTCGGGCTTGCGGCCGCGCAGATAGTCTCCCGCGGACATGCGGCGGCTACCGTCGGGCTGGACGTTTTCGAGGCGGAGGGAATCTTTTCCGCAGCCGATGACGAGGTGGCCATCGATATTGGCCACTTCTCCCGGGGCGAGAATGTGATTTACGATCCGGACGGGTGGGAAAATTTTCAGGCGCTTTTCTTTTCCGGATTCGAGGGTAACGGTGAAGGTGCCGGGCCATGGATCGTAGGCACGGATGCGACGGGCGATCGCAGCGGCGGGCTGCGTCCAGTCGAGGCGACCATCGTCGCGCTCCAGTTTGGAAACGTAGCTGGATAGAGCCGCATCCTGCGGGACACGTGCGGCGGTACCATCTGCTAGTTTCACAAGTGCTTCGGCGAGTGTCTCGGGCGCCAGCAGGGCGAGACGGTCGTGTAGAGTGCCGCCGGTTTCATCGGGAGCGATGGGAATGGTCTTGATGAGAATGACATCGCCGGCATCGAGCGCGGCAACCACGTGCATGGCCGTGATGCCGGTTTCCTCGTCGCCGGCATCGATGGCGGCTTGGATGCAGGCGGCACCTCGGTATTTCGGCAGGATGGACGCGTGGAGATTGATGATCGCCTTGGTTGCCAACGTGAGGATGTTTTTCCGCAGGATCTGGCCGTAGGCCATGACGACCAACAGCTCCGGATCGAGGGCGGCGAGCTCGGAGGTAATATCGCCGATTTTCTCGGGCTGGAACACGGGGATTCCAGCGGCCAACGCCTCGACCTTGATCGCGGGAGGAGTCAGGACCTGATGGCGGCCGACGGGTTTGTCCGGCTGGGTAACGAGCGCCAGAGGACGCGGACCATGAGCTAACAAGTGGCGGAATGATGGCAGGGCGATGTCCCCGGTAGCGATAAAGATGAGGCGCATTGGAAAAAATGGAAAATTTCAGAAAGTTCGCCAGGGACCACAGTTGGCGGCTGATCGTTCAACCGGCGTCTTTGAATGATGCCAGAAACACGAGAAACGGCAGCAGCAGGGCGACGTCAGCGAGAACTCGGAGAGCATCTGTCGAAAACCGTGAACGCGTGCGATTGAGGATATAGAGGAGAGCAGACCCCGTTAGAACAGCGTAGAAGAACGGCCGGGTGGCCATTTCACGATCACTGAGAGCGAAAATCAGGGATGCACCACCGAGGAGCGTGAGCGGCAGGGTGAGGGCCAGCTCGTCCGTGGCCTTGATCTCCAGATCCGCCGCACGACTGGCGTGCTCCCAAAGATCGATGGCGGAAATATTGAGTGTACACAATACGGCGAAGCAGATGAACTCGCGCGAGGCGATCATGTCGTAAAGCCCGCGTCCCGGCAGATAGACGTGTGCCATCATCGCCGTCCCGAAGGCGAAACCAGCGCCGGCGAGAATGTTCTTCGTGTGAGGAACCTCGTTCCCCTCCTGGACGGATAACATCGAGAGGCCAAAAAACCCAGCCACCACGACACCGCCGATCAAGACGTAGTGATAGATGGCATACGACATGTAGGAAACCACCAGGATGAGCGCGGCCAGCCCGGCGATACCGGCACCGATGAGAAACAGCTTTTGATAGCGGCGGTGGAATTCGTGGCGGGCTTCCAGCGTTCCCCCGCCCCCGGTATTCATCGAGGAATCGAGCAAACGATCAGCCACGTAGATGACCCAAACGACGAGAGCGAGAGAAACGTAAGCTTCCCATGGGTGATAGTCCACACGCCACGTTTTTGCGAAAATATACAGCCAAGCAACCGCGACAAGCGGAGCGTCCAAGCTCAACAGGTTGGGAATGAGCCAGAAAGGCTTGCGAGGCGCAGAGGGCACGATGCGCGGACCATCCCCGAGCAAATCCATGATGGCAAGCGTATTGCGCCAGCTTCCGGCTAAGCCATGACTGCCCGCGCGACGTCATCGGCAGCCGATTTGCCCGCCAGATGCTCGACCAGTGCCAAGCCGAAGTCCATGGCAGTGCCCGCCCCGCGCGAGGTGATGAAATTTCCATCCACCACCACCCGCTCGTCGATGACGCCCGGCAGCTCCTCATAGACGGAATCGTGCGAGGTGAAACGCCGTCCATCGAGCAATCCGGCGTCTTTCAAAACAAGCGGCGCGGCACAGATGGCAGCAACGGTTTTTCCGGCTGCATGGAATTCCCGCGCCAATGAAGCCGGGCGCCCATCTCTGCGGAGTTCCGCGACACCCGGACCGCCGGGAATGAAGAGCAGATCGAACGATTCCGGATTCACATCCGCGAGAACCGCATCGGCTTGGATGCGGATGCCGCAGCGGCCGGTATTGATCCCCTCGCCCAGTGAGGCGATGATGACCTCGACTCCGGCGCGGCGCAGGAGATCGACCGGAGTAACGGTTTCGATATCCTCGAAACCATCGACCAACAGACAAAGGACACGTTTGGACATGAGCGTGAAATTCTAACGAAGACCGACAGCGTGGCGGATACGGTCGAGTACGATAGCAGCCTCCTCGCGTGCGCGCAAGGCGCCAGTTGCAAGGACCTGATCAACATAGCCGGGGTCCGCGAGGATCTCAGCACGGCGGGCGCGCATCGGGGCGAAATAGTCCCAATAAGCTTCGGCGAGGCGCTTCTTGAAATCGCCATAGCCAGTGCCGCCGCTTTCGTGATCGGCGACCATGGTGGCGTAATCGGAGGGACTGGCGAAAAGTTTGTAAAGCGAGAGAATGGTCGAGCCTTCGGTGGGCTTCGGGTCTTCGATCGGGGTGGAGTCGGAGACGATTTTCATGATGAGTTTTTTCAACGGTTTTTCCTCACCGAAGATCGGCAGGGTGTTGTTATAACTCTTGCTCATCTTCTGGCCGTCGAGACCGGCGACGACCGCGGTGTCCTCGCGGATGATCGGATCCGGCAGGACGGCGGTGCCTTCACCGTAGGTTTCGTTCAGCTTCACGGCAAGATCACGGGTGACCTCGAGGTGCTGCTTCTGGTCCTTTCCGACAGGGACCTTGTTGGAGTCATATAACAAGATGTCCGCAGCCATCAGGACCGGATAGGCGAAGAGCGCGTGATTCGGGGAAATGCCGTTGGCGACCTTGTCCTTGTAGGAATGGCACTTCGAGAGCAGCCCCATCGGACAAACGGTGGAGAGGATCCAAGCGAGTTCGTTCACCTCGGGCACGGCGCTCTGGCGGAAGAAAACGGCGCGTTTCGGATCGAGTCCGCAGGCGAGGAAATCGATGGCGAGCTCACGCACATTTTCGCGGAGCGCGGCGGGGTTTTGCGAAGAAGTCATCGCATGGTAGTCCGCGATGAAATAGAACGCCTCGCCCTCTTCCTGAAGGCGGACGGCAGGCTCCATCGCGCCGAAAAAGTTTCCGACGTGAAGTTTTCCGCTGGGTTGGAGACCGGTGAGGATTCGCATGGCGCGGAGCATGGATTCCCCCCGGGGATCCGGTCAAGCGGGGAAGAGTTGGCCGTGCGGGGAGAGAAGGACGGGGGCGATACTTTCCGAGCGCGCAGGTCTGCCAGAAATTTCCGGTGATTTCCACATTTCCATTGTGAACCCTCATCCGGCCTATCAGCATACTGGATATAAGACCGTTATGAAGACATCATCGCTCATTTCCATAGTCTCGCTGTCGATATGGATGGCCCCCATCCCGGGCTTCGCCTCTTCGATCGGTCCTGCGACCATCGAGCAGCCGGTGAACCTGGGGCTGAAATCCGATCCGGCAAGAATCCCCCTCGGGAGCATCGGCGTATTGTGCAACCACGACTACGGTCTCCACGAAAACATCGGAGCCTCACGGCCCTGTCCGGAGGGAGCCATGCGCTGGGATGGCGGCACGGAACTCGACCAAAATCTGGCGAGTGTCTTCGGCATCTCGGTGGAAGTGCAGGACTCGACCCAGATCAGGGAATTCCCCGTGACCCTGCGCATGAAATCGTGGAAGCCGCCGGGATACAGCCCCTACACGAAGGATCAAGTTTTGGCCGCCACGCTCTGGTGTCTGGTCCGCAGCGCGGGCGGCACGCCGGAAAAGCCGCTCGATGTTCGGGTGGTCGCGGAGGGGCTGGATGACAAATCCTTGGAGGCAAAATACTCAGGAAAATACGTCACCCAACCCGGCAAGGACGGGGGGCCGGTCCCACCGGTGCCCGGAACCGTCATTGAACAGGATGCGCGGGGGATCGCCTGGGTGGTGTTTCCTGACGTGACTCGAAAAGCAGCATCCCCTCCGCCGCCTTCCGCAATGATCATTCTCGCAACCGGCGGAGAATCCGATTCAGGCTGGTATCTGCTGCCGATTTGGGGAAACCGATTGGACGAAGGCGCCTCTCTCGACCTCAGCACCGCTTCCGTCCCGCTCTATCGCGCCGGGTACCGGTCAGGAGGAGGTAATGAAGCCAACACATTTCTCGCCGATGGCGGCAGTGATCGTTTCGAAGTGAAAGGCGACGAGGTCTTGATCGACACTCCCCGCGTCCCACAGGCCACGTTGGCAGCGGAAATTCTTGCTTTGGTGCTCTCCGCGCAGCCGACCGAAACGCAACCACTGACAGTTACCATCCGGCTGGAGGAATATGGATTGGCGCGCTATCCGGCATTCCGCGGCGCGCCGGGCTGGAAGGAAACACGACATGACGCACAAAACATCACGCTGGAATGCGAATTCGTCTGGGATGCCGCCGCCCGCAAGCTGGCAAAGGGTGCCGTTCCGCTCGTCCAACTGGATGCGTCGGGCCATTTTATTTCCCCGATTCCAGAGACTCCGGCTATGGCAAGCGATGCAAGGGAGTTGGCCGAAAACGTCCGTTTCCGCATTGGACAAGGCCTTCACGATGAGACTCTTCTCGCGGAGAAAAACATGACCTCAGACACGCTTGCCGAATCCGGGCTGCGGCGACAAATCGGGCTGGCCGGATATTACGAAGCACTCGCTACCTTTTTCAACAAAGGAGAGCTTTCTGACAAGCCGATCGAAAGTACCGCCCTACTCGGAAATTCGGAATTCGATCAACTTCACCACATGGGCTGGACCATCGGAGTGAACCGGGGCCAAGCCATTGTCATGGAAGCCAGCAAGACAATCGAAGAGGCGAAGCTAAAGAAGTCCAAGTGATCCTCTCCCATCAGGTCATCACAACTCGGAAAAAAGCGCCTCGACCATTTCCAAACACTTCACGCCCGGCATGACGCTGAGGTCCATCTGGTTCATCACGTAGGCGAAGGAAATACCGGTTTCCGGATCGCCAAGGGCATGGCTGCCACCTGCGCCCGGATGGCCAAACGCGGAGAGCGACGGGCCGTAGAGGTGGCGGATCTTCGCGCCATTTCCATCGCGCGGGTCCTGTTGGGCACCGCAAGTGAAAGCGGTGGGACGGAGGAGAATGCGGTCATCGCCGGTGGTTTGGGGGGTAACGAGCGCTTGGCGTACTTTTGCGGATAGCGGACTCTCAATCGAACCGATCGCCGCTTGATAGAATTTCGCCAGCGCCGAAGCCGTACCCACCCCACCCAGCGCGGGTAGCCCGGCGGACCAGGCGGCGGGCTCGTTCATCTCGTGGATGGCATGCAGCCCGCGCGGTGACGAAAACGCCCTCCGGGTGAAGGTGCCGGATGTGGTCATTTGTTTGTAAAATCCATCCGCCAGATCCGACTTGTCCGCCTTTCCCGGATAGAGCCGCGCCACCCGGGACCACTCGCTCTCCGGCAGTCCGATCCAGAAATCCAAAGCCAGGGGATCCGCGATTTTCTCACGCCAGTATTGGCCGAGCATTTTTCCGGTAAGCCGTCGCACCGGTTCTTCGGTGAGTGCCCCGAACGTCCGTGGATGATAGCCATGGCCAGCGCCCAAAGCCCATGCAGGCACCTGCGCCTCGATCGAAGCAACCACTTCCGCGTGCTCGAAAACACTGGCCCGCTGATCAAGAGCTGGCAGTCCACATTGATGGGACAGCAGGTGGGAAAACTTTGCCGCCGCGACAGGAAATTTCGGCCAGACCTCACGCACCGGCGTGGATTCCGAGAGTCCGCGGCTTTCCAAAGCCAGTAGCAAAGTCGCCGCCGATGGCACCTTCGTCGCTGAATAAACAGGCACCATGGCCTTCTCCGTCCACGGCCGCACCTTTTCCTTCTCGCACCAGCCGTGAGCGTGGGAGAGCAACTCCGCGCCATCCCACCAGATGCTGATCGACGCGCCGATTTCGCCCCGCTCGCGGAAATTCCGCTCGAAGACATCGACCACCTTACCTAACACCGAGGGACTCACCGCCATGCGTCGGTGTGGCCGATGTCACATCATTTCGCAATATCGAAGTGCTCTCGATGATCAACTTCCGCTCCGGATCGAGCGGCGTGGACGACCACTCTTCGATCAGACGGAACGCAACCGCCAGCAGGGTGGGGCCAAGGAAAACCCCGACCAGCCCGAAAGCGAACGCGCCACCGATCACACCGCAGAAAATCAGGACAAAGGGCATCTTGCTGCCATGGCTGATCAAATAAGGACGCAGGAAATTATCCACGCTGCTGATTCCAAGAAGACCCCACAGACACATGAAAATCCCCCACCCTGTCCCCTGCTGGGCAAAAAGCCAGACCGCCGCAGGGATCCAGATCATCGGCGGACCGAACGGAATCACCGCAAAGAAGAACGTCAGCACCGAGAGCAATACCGCCCCCGGCACGTCCGCGATCCAGAATCCCAGCCCCGCGACCAAGGCCTGCGCGATGGCCGTTCCGAGAATTCCATAAATCACCCCGCGCACCGTATCGCCCGCCACTTTGATCAAATGTTTGCCCCGGCTGCCCGCCAAACGATCCGCCGCCACCGCGAGCCGTTCCGAAAGCACCGGCGCATCCCGCAGCAGGAAAAACGCAAGAAACGCACTCACCAAGATCTGCGTCACCCCCTGACCCACGGCCTTCGCCGCCGAGATCAACCATGACTGCGCCCATGAAAGAAATTGCCCCAACAAAACCACGACGTGTGATGACAGCAGCTTCTTATCGTCCGCGTCAGCCTTGTCATCCGCCACATCCTGCGCGGGCGGCGGCGCGTCCTTCACCACCAGTTCGCTGCCATTTTCCACGACAATCTTCGGCCGTGGCGGCACGGTTTTCACCTCCTTGTCGAGTTGGTCCATCCAGCGGTTCCGATCCTCGGCGAATCCCGCCCAGTAATCCTTGAGCTCGGTTCCCACCAACGGCACCTGCCCCACCCAGACGGGGGCCTGATCCGGAGCGGCTTTGACCCATTTGCGGGTCGCTGCGGCGAGATCCTTACTGTCCTGCACCAGACTGAAGCCCACCAAAAAAATCGGCCCGGCTAAAACGACCGTCAGAGTCAGCGTGACGAAACAAGCCGCCAATGTCCGCGAACCCCGGAACCACCGGGTAAACATCCGCTGCAACGGGTGCAATGAGTAGGCTAGGATGATCGCCCACATCAACGCCGTCACGAACGGCTTCAGCACGTAAAAACAGCCGATCAAAAGCAGCAACAACGAGATCCCCCCGAGAAAAGGCTCAATCCTGAAACGCTTGCGATCTATTTCCGTTTCCATACGTCAGAGCCAAGCTAGCCGCTGATTTGAAAGATCGCCAGCATCATCGGCAAGAAAAGTCATGGTAATTTGCCACCTCATCATCGCTGTCGGTTGCCACCGGAGAGGCTTCCGGGTGCTGTTACCCATGCCCGTTGGGGGATATTTTTAACGATCGTTAGACCCACCCATTTTTAAGAGGCTGAAAAGTAAGATAAGGAGTTGGGACGAATGGCACGTAGTTATGGCTGTTCCGGCCATCCTTCCGTCCTAACGGGACGATTCATACCAGCCCGGCACAAAGTGCCGGGATCCAAAACCCACAGCAGTGGGTGTCCTGAAGGGCCATCTCATGCGGCTGCCGCGCCGATCAAGCCCACCCAGCGTGAAGCGTTCCTTTCAGGACGCGGAACAAATCCCACCGGTTACCCGGCACTTTGTGCCGGGCTGGTATGAGTTGTCCTTTCAGGACATTTCCAGACGACCCCTTAAACTACCTGCGATTCGTCGTCACTTATTCCGCCTCCGGCAGGCTGCCCAACGGGAGATACAAGATGGGAAACATCGAACAGGATGTCGGATGTGCTTTTGCATTTTAAGACGGCCTCTTAGGGGTTTGCTTTTCACCCCCAAATAAGGTAGGGCTTTTCAGCTCCGGCGCTCCGAAGCCTAGTAAAAAACCACTCTCATGAAACCCATCCTCCAACTCCTCCTTGTTTCGATTTCCTGCATCCTTCCGTTGGCCGCTCAAGAGGCACCGAAAGTCGCGGACCCGTTCGAAGACGGGATGCGCCAAGCCTTCACCGCTTACAAAAAGGGCGATAACGAGGCGGTAACGGCAAAGCTCCGTGAACTCCTCAAGCTGATGGATGAAAAGGGCGCGGCAAAGATGGGAGGCCTTCTTCCCGACATGCTCGGCACGTGGAAGGGAGAAAGCCTGAAACACGACGATGCGACGCCCGGTAGCGGAATTTCGATTTCACGCACTTACGTTTCCGGGGAACATCAGATCACGATCAGGATCGTGAAAGACTCGCCGCTGGTGAGCCAGTTGCTGCCGCTTTTACTGAACGAAGATCTCCTCCGCATGGCCAACCGCAAGACCTACCGCGTTTCGGGCGAAATGGCTGTCATGGAAGGAGAGGAAAAATTGCAACTGGTCGTGGACCAGAGGATTTACGTCGAACTGGAAGGAAACAGCGGCACCGCTGAAGCTGATCTGGTGGCGCTCGCTGAAAAACTTGATTTGAAGTCGCTGGCGAAGATCAAGTGAGCCGGCTCATTTTTCAGCCAGCCAACCGCACGCCTGCTTGGCGAAGTAGGTGAGAATCATGTCCGCTCCGGCGCGCTTGATGGCGGTTAGTGATTCGAGCACAATTGCCTTTTCATCAAGCCAGCCTCCCGCAGCGGCGCTCTTGAGCATGAGATACTCGCCGCTCACCTGATAGGCAGCGACCGGCAGCGTGGTGGTTTCTCGGACTTTTGCGATGATGTCGAGGTAGAGTCCGGCGGGTTTCACCATGAGCATGTCCGCGCCTTCCGCTTCATCAAGCAGGGTTTCGCGGACGGCTTCACGGGAGTTGGCGGGATCCATTTGATAGGTTTTCTTGTCGCCATCCTTCGGCGCGGAATCAAGCGCGCCACGGAACGGACCATAGAAGGCGGACGCGTATTTTGCGGTGTAGCTGAGGATGGAAACGTTGGTAAAATCCTCTTCATCGAGTGCCTCGCGAATGGCGGCGACGCGGCCGTCCATCATGTCGGATGGAGAGACGATGTCAGCTCCGGCACGGGCGTGGCAGAGTGCCTGCTGACAGAGAACCTCGACGGTTTCGTCATTGAGAATACTGAGTTCGCCGCGCGCATCGCGGTGGACGATGCCGTCGTGGCCATCGGAGTTGTAGGGATCGAGCGCGACATCGGTGATGACACAAAGGGTCGGGTGCGCGGCTTTGAGAGCGCGGATGGCGCGCGGGACGAGGCCATCGTCGTTGGCGGATTCCTCGGCGCGGGAAGTTTTCAGCGATTCCTCGATTTTAGGAAAAAGCACGATGGCCGGAATTCCCATCGCGTGCGCCTCACCGGCTTCCCTAACGAGGCTTTCCAACGACCAACGGGTGACGCCCGGCATCGAAGCGATCGGCGTGTCTTCCGCGTCCTCGTGAAAAAAAACCGGCAGAATGAAATCCGCAGGAGTCAGCGTGGTTTCGCGAATCATCAGGCGGATGGCAGGCGTGCGACGGTTGCGGCGGGGACGGTTCATGGAGAGGTTGATGGTTGGAAGTGGATGGTTGATAGTCTGGAGAGAGAAGATGGAGAGTCAATTTCTGACCATCAACTATCAACCATCGACTCTCAACTATCCCGCGATGGCAATCGCATTCGCGGCGGCGTATTCGCGGGCGTGGGTGAGGCTGATCTGGATTTCGGTGATGCTGTGGAGTTTCGTGAATTCCGCTGCGGCCCCTTGCAGGAAAAGTTTCGGAGCGCCGGAGGGATCGCGGGTGATTTCGAGATCCAACCAGCCCGCCTGTCCGCCGATGCCGGTGCCGAGGGCTTTGGAAACAGCCTCTTTCGCGGCGAAGCGGGCGGCGTAGTGGAGTTCCGGCTTTTTCTGAGCGGCGCAGTAGGCGCGCTCGGCGGGGGTGAACAATTTCGTGAGAAACGGCTCCCCATGACGCTGGATCGCGGAGGCGATGCGTTCCACTTCCACCACGTCGATGCCGATGCCGAAGATGCGCATGATCAGGCTTTGTAGGCGGCCATGAGGTCCTTCATTTCCTTCACCGCAGCGGTCAGGCCGATCCGGGTGGA
>JBDSZP010000103.1:0-37930 GCA_039925065.1 Luteolibacter sp. | reverse complement strand
GATGGTGCCGGCGGTGCGGATTTTCAGGCCGTTGAGGCGGAGGCGGTTGTTAGTGTCGTTTTCCAGGAAGACGAGTTCATGCGGCGAGCCATCGGTGGTGAAGGTGTAGGATGCGGGCGTGGTGGTGTAGGCGAAATTGGCGAGGACCACCGTGTTGTTAGCCGGATTCGCCTGCGGATGGGACTCGATGCGGACCGCCCCGGCGAATCCGCCGCCGTCGTAGTGATAGGAATCCACGGCGTAGGTTCCGGCGGGGAGACCTTCGATCAGGAGAGTCATCGTCGCCCCATCGCCGTCGATGAACACGAAATCCGAAAGCATCGGGTCGGCCAGCGCCCGGTCGCGGGAATCCATTCCAGTGCCACTGAGGGTGAAGGTCAGGCCGCCGCTGGCCACCGGATTTCCCGAAATGGCAGGCACCGAATGGTAAAGTGGCGCGGTGTTGGTGGTGCTGGCCTGAAAGTCCAGCCACGCAAGATCCGCATGCAACGGCGCGACGAGTAAAAGCTGCATCAAAAGATGCCGGGCTGAAAATCTGGGTTGGCTCGATGACATGACGGCGCGGAAAGTTCAATCTTCTCTGGATTCAGCGATCCGGGTAGCGGGAAAAATGGGGAGGAACCCGCGGATCTGTGGCTATCTGGAAATTTCGCCGAAGTTTCCGGGCTTGGCAGAAAGCCCCCAAAAGCCATTCTACCGCCCGCCCCGCGACGAGGGGACCCGCCAAGATGAATTTCAAACCACTGCGTTTTCTCCCGTTCCTGCTCGTCGCCCTCCTGTGCCAATGCGGTGCACCCCAGCCTCCCCGGATCACGCGGGTACCCGCCGCCTCCCGCGTGCCTGCGGAGACGCTCATCGCCACCGCCCGCAAGGACTGGGGCTTATTGGGCAATCCCGCACGCAAAGCGGAATGGCCCTCGGCAAACGCGGAATACAACTCTTCGGTGGCCAAGCTTTTCGACCAACTCCGGTGTGGCCCGGGCGATTGGAATTCCCGCGCCGCCCTGCTCGGCACCCGCATCGCCCCGCCGGATGCATGGCAGACAAACTTGGAAAACCTCGATGCGCTTTTCCCATCCTCACAGGTGAACGTGCGTTTCGTCGGCAAGCACCAGATGACGGACGGCATCGGAGTCCCGCTCATCGGATGGAAAAAAACCTCGGCTATCGGCGTCAAACGCACCCCATTCCTCCTGCCCACCGGCCTGCCCTACAACGTCACCGCCTACCTCTCCTTCGAGCAATCCGGCGAACCCGTCTGGCGGTTTCCCAAACGCTGGCTGGACAATGACATGGTGATCGGAAATTCCACCCACACGCTCTCCGCCGATTGGACCGCTCCGAATGCCTTCTTCTGGGAAATGTGCGATCTGGATAACCTGAAAGTCCAGAACGTCATCCTGCCTGATCGTTTCTCCGAGGAAACCGGCCTCTATTTCCTGCAGCCCTACGATCCTAAAAAAATCCCCGTCGTCCTCGTGCATGGACTCGTCTCATCACCCGACGCGTTCAAAGTCATCATCAACGAACTCGCTCCGGATCCGTGGTTTCGCGAGCACTATCAGATCTGGTTGTTCAATTACCCGACCGGCAATCCGTGGCTCTACAGCAGCATGAAATTCCGCGAGCAAATGCGCATCGCCTGTGCCTTCGCCCGCACCAAGGGGGATGACAGCAACCTTAATAAAATGGTCATCATCAGCCACTCCATGGGCGGCCTCCTCACCCGTTCCAGCGTCACCCCTCCTGGGACGAAATTTTACGACGCCGTTTTCAATACCCCCATCGATCAGCTCAAGGTTTCCGAATCCACACGCAAGCTCATCCGCGACGTCACGCTCTACCAACCTCTAACGGAGCCCAAACGCGTCATCTTCATGGCCGTTCCCCACCAAGGCAGCCCGGTCGCCACCTTCCAGGCTGCAGTCTGGATTTCACGTCTCATCCACCTCCCCAAAAAACTCACCGTCGAACTCGTCGATGCCACGATCCAAGGAGTAAACGAAGCGATGAAGGGAGATCAGGCCAAGCCGGACATGCCCAACTCCATCAGCAGCCTCTCCCCCGCCGATAAATCCAACATCGCCCTCAGCTCGATGCCCCTGCCCCGCCACATCACCTTCCACTCGATCATCGGTGATCGCGGAAAAGGCGACACGCCAAACAGCAGCGACGGCATCGTCCCCTACTGGTCCTCCCACGTGGAGCCCGTCGCCTCCGAGCTCATCGTCCCCAGCAACCACGGCGTCCCCGACAACGCCGAAGCCGCCGCAGAAGTAAAACGCATCCTTAAACTCCATCTGGAAGATCGTAGATAGAAGATCGAGGATCGTGGATGAAGCATCCGCGTTTCCCGCCTTTCCGCCTTTCCGCCTTTCCGCCTTTCCGCCTTTCCGCCTTTCCGCCTTTCCGCCTTTCCGCCTTTCCGCCTTTCCGCCTTTCCGCCTTTCCGCCTTTCCGCCTTTCCGCCTTTCCGACTTTCCGACTTTCCTGCTCACTTTCCACTCATCCGCCCCATGTCTCCCGAACAACAACTCGCCCAACTCACCGCCGGCACCGCCAAGGTCCTGTCCGAAAAGGAACTCCTCGAAAAACTCCGCCTCGGCCGCCCGCTGCGCATCAAGTATGGCGTCGATCCCACCGCTCCGGATATCCATTTCGGCCACACCGTCGGCCTCGAAAAACTCCGGCAGTTCCAGCTCCTCGGCCACACGGCGGTCCTCCTCATCGGCGACTTCACCGCCACCATCGGCGACCCGTCCGGCCGCTCGGCCACCCGCCCGCCGCTCACCCGCGACGAAGTGCTGGTGAACGCCGCGACTTATACCGACCAAGCCTTCAAGATTCTCGACAAATCGAAAACCGAGATCGTTTACAACGGCGAGTGGTTTCGGAAAATGACGTATGAGGAAATCCTCAAGCTCAACTCCCGCGTCACTCTCCAACAAATGCTCCAGCGCGAGGACTTCCGCACCCGCCTCGAAGCCGGGCAGGAAATCCGCCTTCACGAACTCCAATACCCGATCATGCAAGGCTGGGACTCCGTGGAAATCCGCGCCGACGTCGAAATCGGCGGCACCGACCAACTTTTCAACATCCTCGTCGGCCGCGATCTTCAGAAAGAAGAAGGTCAGCCGCAGCAGGTCGTCATGGTCATGCCACTGCTCGAAGGCCTCGATGGGGTGAAAAAAATGTCCAAGTCCTACGGCAACTACATCGGCGTGAACGATGCGCCGCAGGAAATGTTCGGCAAGCTCATGAGCGTTTCCGACGAGCTCATGGACCGCTACTACCTCCTCCTGCTAGGCGAGGCCCGCGATCCGTCCGGCCACCCGATGGATGCCAAGAAAGCCCTCGCCGAGAAACTCACCAGCCGCTACCACGGCCCGGAAGCTGGCCCCGCCGCCCGTGCGGATTGGGACACGCGCTTTTCCAAGAAAGACCTCGCCGCCGCCGAGCTCCCGGAAATTGCCCTCTCCGACCTCCCCGCCGACCTCACAGTCCTCAGCCTCACCGCCCACGCCTTCCAAGCCGCCTTCGCCCTCGAAAAATCCAACGGAGAGCTGAAAAAACAATTCATCACCACCGGCTCCGTCCAACTCAACGGCGAAAAGCTAACCGATCCCAACGCCGCCATTTCACCCGCTGCCGACGACGTCCTCAAGCTCTCGAAAAAGCACGCCGTAAGATTCATCTGATCCCACCAACTGGACCGCGGAATTTATTCCGCCCGGTTTGCCCTATCGAGACTACATGCTAATTCAACTTTGCTAGCAAGTTGGCAAAATCCGGTGGCGGATCAAATACCAAGTTGTGTCCTTCGGACATGAACGGCAATCGGGTAAATATCCCATCATGATACCAATACATGTCCGGTGAGATCGAGCCTGGCCCATCTTTGTACAAACCACCTAGCATTGGAATCAGGGATCTTATTACATCGATTACGTCCCGAGTTTCGATCGGGTATGCGATCAGTGTATGACGATTCGGAACGCCGATCAAGCTGCCGTGAGTTCCGACAAAACCGGCATGCTGATCCAATATCAGGGCACGCGACGCAGCGAAAAAGCCGTTGCTGGCAACCAACTTGATGAATATTCCGGGGGCCAATTCGAAATCACCGATCTCAATGCTGGCATCGCGCCGCAACCACTGCAAACCCAGATCGAACAGTTCAACGTCCGTTTTGCCCCAACCTGCAATCATCGACCGATTGACCATTCTCAAACCATCCGTCAGGTCGAGCACCAGTACCGAAAGGGTGCCTTCCAAATCCATCCGCATTACTGGTAGATCGCGACTCATTCCATCAGCACAATCGCCCGGATACAACTTCACCGTCAATAGTGGCGCAGCATCGGCAAAATTGTTGGGACAGGCATGGATGCCACCGGATGGCCCGACAAGCCGCGATAGTTTGGTAAAATGCTCCGAAACCAACAACGGCCATGTGTCACGGTCGTCGCTCTGGTGGCAAATTTGCGCAAGGTTTTGCAAGCCTTGCTGAGTTTGCCCCCCTTCCACCCGGACGACGCCGTCGGAAATTGTTGCCTGCAGGCCGCGCAGGCTGAAATCAGCCCGCACGATGTCAAGGAATCGTTGATAGTCCTCGGCGTTGAAAAAATCGGCCCATTCCGGATTTGTTACCTGTGAGGCGTTTGCCTGCTCTGCAAACAAACGGTTCATTTCGTTCATCACCGTTTGCTCCATATAAGGAAATTTTGCTTTTGTTAAGTCTTGTAATTCCTCACGGGAAATCCCCCCGATAGCCCGACGATGTTGAGCCTTCAACACGCTCTGGCGCATTTCCCGCAGGCCGATATCTTTCAAATCGGAAATCCGGACCACGCTCACTCCGTCATGTGTGTTCTTGTATTGAGTGACCCTGCGTTGATGTTCTTCCAATAAGTCACGCGGTCTTGTCTCCGGCAGCATTGACAGCCTGTGAATTTGGGATGGGTAGCTAAACGGATTCTTACCGAGAGCATTGTCCGTCGAAAGAAATTCGCCATTGGAAAACTCAGTTTCAAATGCGATGGTCCCTTTCGGTGAATCCATTTGCTTGCCTACTAGTTTGGCCAACCATTGGATGACGACGCCCGGCGGCTTGGGATATAAGCTAAAAATCGCGACTGTGAGGGCCTCATCCGTGGACAACAAGAAACGCAACAAAACAGATTTGCCATATGAACGAGTGTGCGACAAGGACTCGGCATCAATCATTTGATCGAGTCCGCAAGCTAGCAGTTCTGTGCTGGCCCGTTGGTAAAAAGCCAGATCGCATCGCTTGAAGTGACTGGCATCTCGCAATACATATTCACTATCCAAGGGAGATGTCATCAGAAACAGCCTCGCAGCAAGGCTTTTCGCAGCAGATTCACAGGCTGCGATTTGGGCAGGATCTACTTCGACATTGTCAGGATGGTGTTCTTGTGCTAGGGTCGTTTTCGGGGTGATGTTCATAACAGGCGTTGTCAGAAAGGGTGAGCTGAGAAGTAGGGCCACCAACCGTGGGCCCTGGCCGATGGTCCGTTGAATAGGAAACGCCAGTCAAGCTTGACACAGTGGTGTGAGAGAGCGGCGGAGGCTACCTTCCACCCGTCCTACCAGTTCAGAACCGCATGAAGAAATCCCAGGTCTCTTTTGCAATCCAGTTATCATTCGACCCTGGGTCCCGCATGTTATCGGTATGATTGCCGATGAAGGACCCAAAGAGCACGGGATATTCCGCCGGAGCCCCCTTGAACTCGGTGGTGACATGGGTGGGGCTGGTGGCGAGTGGTATTTCGGGTAGTGCTTTGACGCCGTTGTCTTCGAGGTGGGTCAGGAAACAATACTTCCCGCCTTCCTTCCGTTCATCGGAGTTGAGGTATTTGCAAAGGCCGTCCTCCGTGCCGGTCGTGCTGAAAAAGGCAAGGGGTTCGTGTTTGTTGGTCGGAAGATAGATGTTCCAATTCGCCGGAGCATAACAGGCAACGGCGCGCAGGTCTTTCTGGAAATCCAACGAGAGCGAGTAGGTGACCATCGCGCCGAAGCTGAAGCCGCAGCAAAACACGCGCGAGGTGTCGATGCTCAGCTTGTCCTTGAACAGCGCGAGCATGTCCGCAAAGAAGATGTGGTCCTTATCATCGTGTCCCCGCCACGGCGTCTGATCGGTGTATCCCTCGGGCGCGACGAATATGCAGGGGACTTTATCCCTTTCCGCATAGCTCTTCAGTCCGTAGAATTGATTGTTCACCATCGTGTCCATATGCCCGCCCATCATGTGCATGGCAAAAATCAACCGATAGGGTTTCTTAGAGTTGTAATCGGCGGGAATATCGATGGTGTATTTGCGCTCCAGACCGGCGCTCGTCATCGTGTGGATTCCGCTTTGGAAATCTCCCAGCTTTTTGCCGGAACCGACGCTGAGTACTGGACGGTTCTTCAATTGACGAGCGGGATCAACGGAGACCGAAGACTGACGTGCCACGAGCCTTGTTGTTGGATGAGCCTTGGCTGGTTCGGCGGATAGACCCATGGCGTAGGTCGAAAAGAAGATCGCCAAAGTAATCGCTGCGTGGGGAGTTGCTTTTTTCATGGGTTTGGACTGCTGAGAAATTGCTCTTGGGTGAATGGTTGATTAGACCGATGGCCGGACCGGGGGCGGAAAAAAAGAGCGGACGAGGTGACTCGGTGCGCCGGTGGACTGGGTTTCGGTAGGCGAAATCCCAGTGCGTGCCACGATCTAGAGAAATCGTGGGAGCTCGCTGAAGTTTCGATTGGCACTAGGGTATTTTCCCGCGCCGCTTTGCCAAGAATTCTTTTCCTGTCAGGAGAGCGGGATGCCTACAAATCTGGAATGGAGCGGAAATCTTGTATGTAGTCCAACCCTTCAGGGTGTCTTGGTTGCGTGATGAAGACACCCTGAAGGGTTGGACTACGAACGGAAGAAATCGCCATTCAGTGATGCCCCGTGGGTTCGACAGGCTCCGGCTCGTCCTTTTTCTTCTTATCAGAAAACTTCTGCACGAAGACATAACAGACAGGAATCAGGAACAAGCCGATGACAGTGGAAATCGTCATTCCATAAACTACGCCGGTGCCCATGGTGCTGCGGGACGCGGCGCCGGAACCTTTTGCTAACATCAGCGGCACGCAACCGAGGATGAAGGCGAAGGACGTCATCAGGATCGGGCGCAGCCGGAGTTTCGCTCCTTCGAGTGCGGCTTCGAGAGTCGGCACGCCCTCGTCGCGTTTCATCTTCGCAAACTCGACGATGAGGATGGCATTCTTCGCGGCAAGGCCGATGAGCATGACTAGGCCGACCTGCGCATAGACGTTCATTTCGTATTTGTTGAGCAGCAGCCCGATCATCGTTCCCAGGATGACAGTGGGCACGGAAAGCAACACCGCGAAAGGCAGCGACCAGCTCTCATATTGCGCGGCTAACAACAGGAAGACGAAAATGATCGCCATGCCGAAAATCGCACCGGCCTGCCCCTCGGATTTCTTTTCCTGAAGCGTGAGGCCGGACCATTCGTAACCGACGTTGGAAGGCATGGTCGCCATGACCTCTTCCATCGCCTTGAGCGCCTGCGCCGAGCTATAGCCGGGAGCGGGCGCACCCATCATTTCCGCAGATAGATAGAGATTGAAGCGTGTGGCAAAGTTCGGCCCGGACATCTTGGTGACTTTCACCAGCGTGCTCAGAGGAACCATGCCGCCGTCATTGTTGCGGACATAGAATTTCCCAATATCGTCCGGCGTGTTGGTGAACTCGGGCTCGGCTTGCAGGAAGACTTTGTAAACCCGGCCGAATTTCACGAAGTCGTTCACATAAAGACCGCTCAGGTAGGCTTGCAGCGTTTGGAAAACACTGTCCACCGGCACACCGAGCGTGCGGGCTTTTTCGCGATCCATCTCGACCTTCACCTGCGGCGTTGCGGGATTGAAAGTAGTGCTCACGCGGCCGATCTCGGGGCGTTTCGCGGCGGCGGCCTGAACCTGGGTAACCATGGCCGCGAGTTGTTCGACACTGCCTCCCGAGCGGTCCTGAAGCTGCATGGTGAAACCGGAAACGTTGCCATAGCCGGGAAGCGGCGGCGGACCGAAGGCGAACACACGCGCGCCGGGAATGCCGGCGAACTTCTTGTTCCAACTGGCGGCGAGTTCCTTGGCGTGCAGCTCCGGTGCCTTGCGCTCCTCCCAGTCATCGAGACCGATGAACATCAGCGCTGCGTTAGGAACGTTCAAATTGTTAAGGATGTTCATGCCGCTGAGGGCAAGCGAGGAGCGCACACCATGGGTGGCGACCACGATTTCCTCCACCTGCTTGAGCACTTCATCGGAGCGCTGTAACGAGGCTCCTTCCGGAAGCTCGATGGCGACAAACATATAACCTTTGTCCTCGTCCGGAATGAATCCGCCGGGCACGATTTTCCCAAGGCCCCAAATGCCGCCGCAGACGATGACGAGCAGCAGCATGGAGAACGTCGCCTTGCGCGTGAGACCACCGACAATCCTGCCGTAACGTTCGATGATCCAATCGAAGAAGGCATTGAACTTCTTGAAAAACCAGGCGACCGGACCGCGACCCGGACTCGGCTTGCGCAACAGCAGGGCCGAAAGCGCGGGGCTGAGTGTGAGCGCATTGATCGCGGAGAAAATCACCGAAACCGCGATAGTAATCGCGAACTGCTGATAGAGCCGCCCGGTCACACCGCCCATGAAGGCGACGGGCACAAACACCGCGCAGAGGATCAGAGCAATGGCCACCACCGGGCCGGACACTTCCTGCATCGCCTTCCGCGTCGCATCGACAGGCGAGAGCCCGTGCTCGATGTGATGCTGCACGGCCTCGACGACCACGATGGCGTCGTCCACCACGATTCCGATGGCGAGCACCAGCCCGAACATCGTTAGAGTATTGACGCTGAAACCCAACATCGGAAATGCGATGAACACGCCCAACAAAGAAACCGGCACCGTCAGCATCGGGATGATCGTCGCACGGAAACTTTGCAGAAAGATGTAAACCACGATGAGCACGAGAATGATCGCCTCAAACAGCGTGTGGACGATGGATTCCATCGAAGCCTTGATCGGCAGCGTGGAGTCCAGCGTGATGCTGTAGTCCATGTCCGGCGGAAAGCGCAGTTTGGACTCCTCCAGGATTTTCTTCACATTGTCCGCAGTCTCCAGAGCGTTGGCACCAGGTGCCAGATAGACGCCGAGCGCTCCGGCCGGTGCCTTGTCCAAGCGCGCCCGGAGATCGTAGGTTTGCGCACCAAGTTCCACGCGACCGACGTCCTTGATCTTGACCTGCGAGCCATCGCTATTGGAGCGGACGATGATTTCCCCGAACTCCTTGGGATCCTTGAGCAGGCCGAGGGCACGGACGTTGAACTGACTTTCCTGCCCTTTCGGCGCGGGCTCGGCACCGATCCGCCCGGCCGGAGATTGCGCGTTCTGCTCTTTGATTGCGTTTGAAATATCGGTCGGCGTGACTCCGAGGGAGGCAAGTTTGTCCGGCATCAGCCAGATGCGCATCGAGTAATCCTGCGCGGTGAAATTCTTCACATCACCCACGCCGCGGACACGCTTGATCTGATCCACGAGGTTGATGTCGGCATAGTTTCCGAGAAACACCCCGTCGTAGGTGCCCTTCGGCGAGGAGAGTCCGATGGCTAGCAGAATATCAGGACTGGAACGGTTGGTGACGACGCCCTCGCGTTTCACCGCGTCCGGAAGCTGCGCTTCGGCCTGTCCCACGCGGTTCTGCGTGTTGACCTGCATGATGTCCACGTCGGTGCCGACATCGAAGGTCACGTTGAGCGTCAACTTGCCATCGTTGGCGTTGTAGGACTGCATGTAGAGCAGCTTGTCCACGCCGTTGACCTTGGACTCGATGGGTGTGGCCACGGATTCCATGACCGCCTCGGCCGCAGCTCCGCGGTAGGTGGAGGTCACCTGGATCAGCGTGGGGCTGACGTTCGGATATTCCGAAATCGGCAATCTTGATAGAGAAATGAGTCCCACGATGCAAGTGACGATCGAGATGACCATCGCCACGATCGGCCTGCGAATGAAGAATTCAGCCATAATGGTTTATTCTTTGGCGTGTTTGGTGCCGACGGCGGGGACGGATTTCATCGCGGCCATTTGGGCGGCGGTCATTGGGTTTACCGGGGCACCCTCGCGCACTTTCTGCAGACCTTCGACGACGATACGCTCGCCGGGTTTGATTCCCTCGGTCACCAGGAAATTGGAACCGACCTGCTCACCCAATTTGACAGGGCGCTGGCTCGCGGTGTTTTCCGAAGTAACGACCCAGAGGAAGGTCTTGCCCTGAAGTTCGACGATCGCTCGCTCGGGTACCTCGATGCTGTCCTTGCGGGTGCCGAGGTCCACGATGACTCGCGCGAACATCCCGGGACGCAGCTGCTTCTTTTTGTTAGCAAATTCCGCACGGATACGCAAGGTGCCGGTTTTCACATCCACCGCTCGATCGATGAAGACGAAGCGGCCCTGGTCGGGATGCTCCTCTCCGCCGGAAAGAATCAAGCTCAGCGGAAGGCTGGCAATTTCCCGTCCGACCTCGCGGCTCTTTTCCACCGCTTTCATATATTCCACTTCGCTGACATTGCAGTAGAACCAGATCGGATCGAGTGTGGAAATCGTCGCCATCAGCGTGGGCTCGCCCTTTCCAACAAGCTCGCCGATGGATACCTGTTTGGCTCCGATCAATCCCGTGATGGGTGCTTTCACGGTGCAGTAGCCGAGATCCAACTCAGTGGACTGTACCCTCGCCTCGGCGGTGATCACACCGGCTTTACCGACATCCACCGATGCCGTGGCATTGTCGAGATCCTGCTTGGGAATCGCGCGCTTTTCGTAGAGTGGTGCGAGCCGTGCGACATCCGCTTCATACTTGCCAAGGGCCGCTTTGGCCTCACCCAGGGCACCGCTGGCGGCGGCGAGCTTTTCGAGAAACGGCTTTCTATCAAGTTCGAAAAGAATGTCTCCCTGCTTCACCTCGGTGCCTTCAGTGAAACGCATCTCGTCCACGAAGCCCTCGACCCGCGCACGGACCTCGACGTTCTGCGGCGAGTCGAGCTGGCCGATGAGCGTGGATTTCAGCGGCACGTCCGAGGTCTTGATTTCCATCACTTCGACAAGCGGCGGGGGCGGGGCAACGACCTCGGGTTTCTTGCAAGCTGAGAGGCCGAGGCACGCTATCAACGTTGCCCGGAGCCGGACAGCGAAGAATCGTCCATGATCGTTGCCGGATTTTCGGGAGATTGTTTTCAAATTCACTCGGTTCAAGGGTTGAAAAAATCACGTCAGATGAAATTCAAAGACAGCCGTAGCGAAATCCATACTCAATCGTTTGATTGGACTTCATTCCATCCGACTGTCATTAGAAATAGGAAATCGCGCTTCTCCTGTCAAATGGGACCTTGGTCTCATAGCAGCCCGAATCCTATGGGAATACCGACATTTGAAATACCCGTCAACCCAGCCGGATTTCCCATGGTGAAGAATCGACTTGATGCGCGGAAAGTGTCCGTCAAGATCAGAGAAGCCCGCCTTCCCCGATCGCACGATGCCCAAGCTGTTATTGTTCCTCTTTCTTCTCGTCTCCGCCTGCGTCGCGATTCATGGCGCCGGGATGATGGTCGGAATCCGCTGGCTCGGACGCTCATGGCCGCGGAAGCATCCCGATTTCACCTCGTCCCGTATTTTCTGGCTGTTGGTCAGGGTCGTTTACGGCTTGCTGTTGCTGCATCTGATCCAGATCGCCGTGTGGGCGGCATTCTACCAGATTGATGGCTGCTTTCCGGATTTCGAGACGTCATTCTACTATTCCGCAACCAGTTATTCCACCGTGGGCTACGGGGATGTGGTCCTCAGGCACGAGTGGCGCATCCTCGGGGCTATGGAGGCCGTCACCGGAGTTATCATGTTCGGCTGGAGCACTGGAGTCCTCTTTACCGTCGTCCACCATTTGCATTCCCATTTTTTACAACGGCTCCACACGGGAACACGGAACCCTAACTCTGAGACAGCGCGCCAGACGCCCCGGGTCCCATGAATCACGAGCAGACAAAAACCTTCAGCCGCCAAACGCTCCGCCGTCTGCTGCGGGCGATCGGCATGTTTCTGAAATCTCCCCACGGCGGCCGGGCGAAATTATTGTTAGCCTCACTACTCATCCTGATGCTCGGCATCAATGGCATGAACGTCGCCAACAGCTACGTCGGGCGCTATTTCATGTCCGCTATCGAAAGGCGCGATTCCGCCGAGTTCATCCACTTCGGCTGGTTGTATGCGGGGGTTTTCGCGGGATCCACCCTAGTGGGCGTGCTGTTCCGTTTCACAGAAGAACGCCTCGGTCTGTTATGGCGCGAGCAACTCACACGCCGCATCACCGGAGTCTACATTGACCGCCGCCTCTATCTATCATTCACCGACTCCGATTCAGTTAGCAACCCGGATCAGCGGATGACCGAGGATGTCCGCCAACTCACCACCACCACGCTCTCCTTCGTCCTGATGGTGCTCAACGGCACCATCGCCGTGCTCTCGTTTTCCGGAGTGCTGTGGACAATCAGTCCGAAACTGTTTGTCATCGCCGTCCTCTATGCCCTCTCCGGTTCCGCCCTGACGATCTGGCTCGGCCGCCCACTCCTCCGGCTGAACTACCGCCAGTCCGACTTCGAGGCGGACTTCCGCTCCGAGCTCATCCGCACCCATGAGAATGCCAGCGAGATCGCAGCCTCGGCCTCCGAGCCTGACGTGCGCGAGCGGCTCACCTCGCGGATCGATAGCCTGACGTCCAACCTCCGCCGAATCATTTCGATCAATCGGAACCTCAGCTTTTTCACGACCGGCTACAACTATCTCATCCAGCTCATTCCCGTGCTCATCGTCGCACCACTGTTCATCAATCATGAGGTCGAGTTCGGCGCCATTGGCCAGGCGGCGATGGCATTTGCCACCCTGCTAGGCGCTTTCTCGCTGGTCATTACCCAGTTCCAGGCCATCTCTTCCTACGCCACCGTGGTCGCCCGTCTCGGTGAGTTCGTCGAATACGCGGAAAAACGCACCGAAGATCAATCCATCCAACCATGAACACATCAAACAACCCAACCGTTTTCCCCTTCCGCGCCGCCAGTCCCTCCGGCATGAGTGCCGAGCTGAATGCCAACGGCTCCGTCCGGCGGATGGACTGCGGGGATATCATGCTCAACGTCTTTCTGGGCAACGAGGCCGACGGCGGACAAACTAACATTTACCTCCGCCGCCTTGGGGAATCCGTGGAAAACATTCCCCTGCTGGGACCCGGCAGCCCTGCGTCCTATCAAACCGATGAACGCGGCATGCTCGCCAACGGGACCTGGGGCGATCTTGCTTTCCGTGTGCGGCTGGTGCTGGCGGAATCCGCCAAGGCATGGTTCTGGCATATCGAGCTGGAAAACATCGGAAAGAACGCGATCACCTGCGATCTCATCCACACCCAGGACATCGCAATCGCCCACTACGGAGCGACGCGCCTCAATGAATTTTATGTCAGCCAATACATCGACCACGCCCCGCTCGAACACAAACTTGCAGGCGCAGCCGTGGCATCCCGGCAGAATCAATCAATGGGCGGACGCTGCCCGTGGACGGTCATCGGTTCGCTCGGAAAAGCCGTTTCCTGGTCAACCGACGCCCTGCAGTTCCACGGACTCGATACCCGCGCCGGAGGACAAGCAGCGACCCTAACATCCTGTCTTCCCGGTGAGCGCCTGCAACACGAACACTCGCTGGTCGCTATTCAGGATGAGCCTTTCGTGCTCGAACCCGGTGCGAAATCCCAGCGCGGTTTCTTCGGCTGGTTCGAAGCGGACAAGCCCACCGCCACCTCACCCGACGACGTTTCTTGGATCGATGCCGCACTCGCCTTGCCAGAAGCGACCTGCCCGCCGTGGCCGGATGAGATTTCAGCAGACAGCCCCGCTCCCAGTCTTTTCAGCACTGCGAAATTGTTGGAAACAGAAAATCTCGACGAGACTGAAATCCGCTCGTTCTTCGGCAGCGAACAACGCCACCCCGAACACGAGAACGGCCAGCCATGGTCATTCTTCACCGAACGCGGGAGCCATGTGGTGCTCAAGGAAAAGGAACTCAAAGTCCTCCGGCCCCACGGCCATCTCCTGCGTTCCGGGGGATCCCTAACACCCGACGAAGCTGCCCTGACTTCGACCGCATGGATGAACGGAGTGTTTCACTCGATGGTCACGCAGGGCCACGTGAGCATCAACCGCTTTCTCTCCACCTGCCACAGCTACCTGGGGCTCTTCCGCAGCCATGGACAGCGCGTTTTCATTGAAACCGACGCAGGCTGGAGCTTGTTAGCGATGCCTTCTGCGTTCGAGATGAGCCAGGATTCGTGTCGGTGGATCTACAAACACAGCGGCGGGGTGATCGAAGTGATTTCCTCCGCTCCCGACGATCGTCACGAACTGCGCTTGTCTCTGTCGGTGCTGGAAGGCGATGCGGTCAGATTCCTGATATCGCATCATGTCGCACTCAATGGCGACGATGGCAGTGCCTCAATTCCCGCCATTTTTGAAATCGATGACGCCTCGGCATTCGTTCGCGCCATTCCTGATAGCGATGTCGGCCGCCGCTTCCCTGACGGTGGATTTCTGGTCGAAGCAACCCAAGGCACGCTGGTCGATCAAATCGGCGGCGACGAACTGCTCTTCACAGATGGCATTTCCCACAACCAACCATTCCTGTGTTTCATCACCACGCCAGCCACCACCGCCGGACTGGTCATGTGTGGCCGCTTGGTCGATGAGACCTTCGAACAAACCGGAAAATTCTGGGAAACCATCACATCCGGCCTGCAGATCAATGCGCCCGCCGCGAGTCCACTGGCCCCGGCCGCCGGGCGCGCGGGCGAGATCTTCCCGTGGTTCATTCACAATGCGCTCGTCCACTACCTGTCGCCGCGCGGCCTGGAACAATATTCCGGCGGCGGCTGGGGCACCCGCGATGTCTGTCAGGGACCTGTGGAACTGTTGCTTGCGCTCGGCCGCTTCGAGCCTGTCCGGGATCTGTTATGCCGCGTTTTCCGCCAGCAGAACACCGATGGCGATTGGCCGCAGTGGTTCATGTTCTTCGACCGCGAACGCAACATCCGCCCCGGAGACTCGCATGGCGATATCGTTTATTGGCCTCTGCTCGCCCTCGCCCAATATCTATCTGCCACCGGCGACGCGGGTCTGTTGGATGCGACCCTGCCGTTCTTCCATTCGGATGAACACGCTGCGGAAATCGCAAGCGTCGGACAGCACGTCGAACGTGCGCTGGATCTGATCCATCGCCGCGTGATCGAAGGCACCAGCCTTGCCGCCTATGGTCACGGCGATTGGAACGATTCGCTCCAGCCTGCCAAACCCGACATGCGCGAACGCCTCTGCAGCTCGTGGACTGTCACGCTCAACTATCAGACATTCGTCGCGCTGGCCGCCGCCTTCGGGAAGCTCGGCGACATGGATCGTGCACAACGGTTCGAATCCATGGCGGCGACGATTCTCGATGAGTTCCAGCGCGTCCTCATCGTGGACGACGTCCTCACCGGCCTCGCCTATTTCCACGCGGGAGGAAAAACCGATTACCTGCTCCACCCCCGCGATGCCACGACGGGATTGTCCTACAGCCTGCTCGCGATGATCCACGCCATCATCAATGACATGTTCAGCCCCGAGCAGGCGGAAGCCCATCTCAGCATCATCAGGAAACATTTGCTAGGACCCGACGGCGCGCGCCTGTTCGATCGTCCGATGGCGTATCACGGCGGGCTACAAACCAATTTCCAACGCGCCGAAAGCGCCAGCTACTTCGGACGGGAAATCGGGATCATGTACACCCATGCCCATCTTCGTTACTGCGAAGCGCTCGCTCGCTTCGGCGACGCGGACGCGTTCTTCCATGCTCTCAGTCAGCTTAATCCGATCGCCATCCTGGAAATCGTTTCCAGCTCCACACCGAGACAGGCGAACTGTTATTATTCAAGCTCCGACGCGGCTTTCAAAGACCGCTATCAAGCCTTCGACGAATACGACCGCGTGAAAAACGGCGAAGTCGCTCTGGAAGGCGGCTGGCGTGTCTATTCCAGCGGCGCAGGCATCGGCGTCCGGCTGATCATGCAGTGTTTCCTCGGCCTCCGTGTGGAAACCGACTCGATCGTCATCGACCCGGTGATTCCTGCGGAGTTGGACGGACTAGCGGCATCTCTGAGCCTGGCCGGACATTCCGTTACCGTCACCTATCTAATCAAGTCCACCGGTTGCGGACCCGTCTCCATCGATCTTAATGGCGCGAAACTCGATTTCATCCGTGAAGCCAATCCTTACAGACCCGGTGCCGCCCGTATTTCCATGGAGTCTTTCACGCAGGGATTAACAGGCGAGGGAGACGTGCTTACTATCCGGATCGCTTGAGCGCCACCGCTATGGAAGGTGGACACTCTTGTCCGCCAGCCAATGAACAGCGAAAGAGAAGAGCCTTCGCTCTCCCCTTTCTCCCCTCATTGGCCCACGACAGGAGTGTCGTAGCTCCTTAATCGTCGCCCGAATAAATAGCAGAAACCCATTCCGCCCTGTGCATCCAAACAGCTGTCCGGAGTTCGCGCTTCAGCGTGCTCTTCCGGCTCCTGAGCACGCTGAAGAGCTGTCGGGAAACGCGAAAAAGGAGCGCGTTCATTCTGAGCGCTAAGTGCGGCGGACCTTCTGTCCGCCGTCTTATCGTGAGGAACTGGCGTTTCGTCCGACAGAATGTCGGCCTGACTCAGTCGATAAAATATCGACGCCCCTTATTTCCCGACAGCCTCTTTCGCGTGCTCTTCCGGCTCATAAAGACAAGCTGAAGCTTGAACTCCGGACCCCATCCCGATAGATAACACACATCCTCGTTTCGTCATTCTCTTTTAGCAAACGACCTGAATGGACCCTACCCACGACTGCTAGACCGATACCAACCGCTTCCCGAGGCGAAGTTCCGCGACGAATGGAAAGCTTGTCACAGCGACAGATTCCCCCTCGGAATCAATGCCCGCATGGGTTCCACGTTCGCATTCCACGGAGGTGATCCGTTTTCCGTCTGGCAATGGCGGGACGATTGTCAGCCCCCCCGGCGGCAAGGCGATCGAACTGCCGATTTCGACATGAATCAGGCCCTTGCGGACGGCCCGGATATGAAAATCCAGCAAGCCGTAGCGGGTCGGGAGATTGCTAACAGCAAATCCACCATCTTCGGAAATCCAAGCCCACGGCATGCCGGAGGCGAGCACCATGGAGTCGGTAGCCTCGCGTTCCGCAGCGACCATCGAAGCCACTGCGAGTAGGTATTCCGCAGCGATCCACGTGTGGGGAACATCGCCGAGATGGCCCGGCGAACGAGGATCGCGCCAGGTGATTTCCGGCCACTGGTTCCATTCACACGGGCGGCGGTCGGATAGGAAAAACTCCAACAACTCGTTCGCGGTGTCGCGTTTGCCGAGGCGAACGAAGGCACCGATGATGCGGATCTCATAGGCGGTGTAGTTGGTCCACGGTATTTCCCCTCGGTGCTTGGAGCGGAAATTGTCGAGGTAGGTGTCCAGCATCGCGTGCAGCGGGCCTTCCGGCAGCGACTCGGCAAAGTCGAGCATGGCGATCGCATTGGAGGTGGCGGTGGGATCGAAGTCCGCCCACTCGACCGAGCCGGGAATATAAGCGAGTTTCTTGTCGGCAATGACCTTGTCGATCGAACGTAGCAGATCGTCCTGGAAACGGGCGGCTTCGGATCTCCACCAATTGGAGTCGTCCGGGAAACCCATCGTTTCCGCGAGATCTGCGGCAGCTTCGAGGCCGCGCACGCCCCAGAAGTCGTCCCAATAGGAATGCACGTGGTGGGCGAGGTAGCCTTCGTGGCTGGCGGACTCCGGCAGCAGGCCGAAGCACGCAGCATGTTCGCCAGACCGATATTCTGCGATCGTGCGTTCCGCCCGCAGTGAAATCAGATAGGCCGCTGCCTTGCGGACGTGGGGCAACATCTCTGTCAGAAATTTATGATCGCAACCTTCGCGAAACACCTCACGAATCCCCCACAGGAACTGGCCGTGGCTGTCGTGCTCGACAAGCCAATCGACGCCATCACGATCCACCACGCAAGGCACGAATCCGTCCTCGCGCTGGAACCGCGCATACCATGTTAGGAATTCACGCAACGCGAACGGAAGACCGGCCTTGGCGAGGGCGGCGCCCATGATAACGCAATCCCGCACCCACGATCGGGTATAGCGGCGCGGACCGGGCTGGATCGCCGGGCCGTCGCGGTTGATGAGGATGTGTCCGGCTGCCGTGCGGAACGCATCGAAAGCGGGTGCCGCCGATTCCGGAACCTGCCATTCCACTCCACCCAGCGTCTTTCTCCAGCCGGCAAGCGCCCGGGCTCTGCCGTTTTTAATGGCGGCATTGGCCTTGCTAAAATAGGGGACAGAAACTGTTATTTCCGTCGTCGTTTCGCCGGTCGGCAAGCTCCAGGCCATCGCAGCGGATGCCAGACCGGTTTCGTCATCAACCTGACTTTCGGAATACAACCCGCCGCTGGACAGAATGGTGGGGATGCCGTTTTCTTCAAATTTCGCGGCCCCGGAGATCTCCGCGCGGGGCGTGACGACAATTTCCCGACCTTCCACGGTCATCCCGTGAGGGCCGCAAATGATCCGGTGAATGGCGCTGCGGCCGCCGAGATTGCGGAATGCCTGCCACGGAGGATTCACCTGAAACGGACGCACGGTGACGATCAGCCGCGTGTCCGAGGTCGGCTTGCTACAGGTCAAGCGATAGCTGACATGGAGAGTTAGATCATCATAACCACCATCGATCCATGGCATGATCTCCAGGCTGACGTGGTCGGATTTCCAGGTAACGGAAGGCATCGGAGCTCCGCCTTTTGGCAGCGACACGGACGTTTCCGCATCCGCCCAGGTAATCCGCTTGCCGGCGGTGAGGATGAACGGTTCCAGCGAAAATCCGGCCTCGTCCACCTCCACCATGCCTTCCTCGTTGATCAACGCGCGGCGTTTTCCTTCCGGGCTACCGACCGGCGTCCAGTAGGATTGCTCGCGCAACCAATACCGAGGAAACCATCCGCGCGGATAATCAGCAGCCACGGAATGAATGAATTCGTTAGGAGTGTTTGAAAACGAGTCCGGCCGCAATGAGAGAGAACGCAGCGCCGCGCATTCGTTGTTCGCGAATATAATGCGCAGGTGCCGCCCTTCCACTCCCGGTGTTGCAATGTGGGTCATTTTCCCCAGAACCGAAGCCGCCTGATGGATCGACGTCCATGAGATACCGTCGTTGGAAATTTCCACCCTGAACTTCCTGCGCGGCAGGGGTTCCGGCCACGTGACGACCATTCCGCCAAAACGCAACGGCCTCCCGAAATCCACTTCCCACCACGGCTCCGCATCGTTGGAAGCCGCCCGCCATCCAGTGAAAACTTCCGAGGTAAACACCGCTTCCGGCGGAAAATCCTTCTGGTGGCTGGAAGCGGTGATCGCATGCGGTGATCGAAGCGTCTGGTCTTCGAACAATGGGGAAACCAGTTCCAGCACCCCTTTCCCTCCGGTTCCCGCGACGATGGCGAATTCCACCGACCCGACGTCGGTGGGCGCGCCGCCGCCAGCAGGTCCCCAGGCAAAGGGAAGGTCGCGTTCGTGAAAGCGGATGTCGGTCCAGGTATCCGGCAACTCGACATTTTCACGCAGCCGCCGCCAGACGTTGGTGTTGGAGGGGTCGGCGACCTTGAACTCAAAATTGTTAGTCGGACCTTCGCCACGCAACTTGAAGCCGAATTCAAACGTCCCCGGCAACTTGAATCCGATTACCCGCCGCATGACGACGAAGCCCCCACCGCCGTGGAAATCGTAAGTCAAACGCAAGCCGGCGCTTCCGTCCGGTGCCTCGATTCGCGTAATCACTCCTTCCGACTGGCCGGAGGCAAATACCTGCCATTGGCCGGGATCTTCGAACAACTGGAAAAACGGATGAGCTGGCACGGGGAAGATTTTAAGGAGAAAAATGCCGTTTTGCTAAACAAAATTTAATGGTGGAGTTCCCCCGTCGGCGGGCACGGAGGAGCAATATCGAATCGCCAAGTCTATGAAGTGCCAATGAGATGAGGTAAACAGCGCTTCATTGGCTTCTCATGGGCATCGGCGGACGGATTCCGCCGCTCCTTGAGTGCCATCACGACTTCGTCGGATATCAGAGCGCGTTCACGATCTCGGCGAGGACGTCCCGGCCTTTGGACTGAATGATTCCCATGCCCTTATCAGGCAGAAACCAGACGCCCTTGCCGGTATCCGCGCAATAAACGATCTCCGCCTTTTCAGGAATTTCAGCTCGATAGAATTTCGCTTCCGGATGGCTGTTCAGAAACTCGTTGTAACGAACGCACCATGGATCGGTCACAACAGGAAATCGTTGTTCGCCGAGTTTCCTGAGTTCCGCCACTGTCACCGGACGGATGCTCTTGCGGATCATCACGCGGCGGTTTTCCCAGGTCTGGTCCGGCCAGTCATCATCGTAGCTCATGATATTGGTTGATGTTGGAGTTTCATTCGAGGAGCCATGCCCGCGCTTGTTCGATTTCACCGACAGGGAAAAAACTGACTGGCGAGGGACGGATTCCCGCTCCGGTAAAGGCTCGGACCTCGCCCTCTTTCGTGCCCGCGCCAACGATGGCGATCTTCGCGATCTTCTCACCGTGGGTAAACATGAAGTCGAGGTTGTTCCAGTCCTCGCCGCGCTCCCAGCCGCCGAAGTTTTCGAGCACGACGAGCATGAGCGGCCGTTCGCCCGCAGCGATGCGGCTTGCAATTTCATCCTCGCAAGACACGAACTCGGAACGTTTCAGAATGCCTCGGATGCGGAGTTCGATGATCGCAGTCGTGGGGTCGGATTGGATGGTGGCTGACATGGAGAGATGAGCTCAGTTAGTTTTAACAGGGATCGGAGTGACCGGCGGCACGGTGCGGTTGAGTTCAGGTGCCTTCGGAGGTTGTCCGGCAGGAGGAGGCTCGGGCATGCGGACGAGTAACCAGTTCTGCACGCGGCCCTTGCCGAAATGCACGGCCACGGTGCTGACGTCCTGGGTGAGGTTGGCGAGGCTGGTGGCAAAGACGGTCTCGCGGTTATCACCGATGCGCCAAGCGACGTTCTGGGTTTCCTTATCCACTTGGCCGGCAATGGGTTTCTTGTCATCGGTTAGCGTGCTCTCGTAGCCTCCGCTGATCTTCCCGTCACGGCTGACGGAGAGTTGAAAAAGCATGACGGGATCACCTTTTTCCTCCTGAGCCAGCGCGAAGACCCCGAGCGACATCCATTCGGCAGGCTTGCCTTCTTGCGGTGGGAGTGGCGGCGGCGGCGTCTCGGCACTGGCAGCTAGATTTTCAATCGGTTCATTGTATTTCTCGGCAGGGATCGGTTTGTTATCCACATAGACGGTTTCCCCTTCCTGAACAACCGTCGTGCCATAATCGACATACACGGGCTGGGCCGGCGTGGTATAGACAAAACTGCTGAGCGCGTTCCATGTGGCCGGTGCCCACCACCACCACGGGTTCGCCGGATAGTGACCACCATAGTAGCCCCAGCCTGCGTGACCCCACCAATTGTCGTCGAAACAATCGTCGTAGTAATCGCGGGCATTGTCCCAAACTTCATCGGCGCGGTCGTAACGGTAGTCCCACATGTCCTCGCGGTGCTGATGCCAATCCTCGCGGTTTTGATCGCGCCAGTCCTGGCGGTCGTTTCTGGAGTTTTCCAAATTGTTCCAACGATCGTCGCGATTCTTCTGGAAATCATCTCTGCGCTGCTGCCCGTTTTCCTGCCGCTTGTCCCAGGATTCGCTCCGGTTGTCCACGCGCTGATTCCAGTTCTCGTTACGGTTTTGCGAACGCTCGCTCCAGTTAGATCGGTCCTGCGGGCGATCCGCGCGACGCTGCGAGCTGCGTTCACTCACGTTTCCTCTGTCGCCTGCGCGAGGGCGATTCGCCGGCAATTGGGACGGCCGGCCCGCTCCTCCTGCGGCACCGACACCAAGGAAATTGCCGACATCGTCACGTCCCGGGCGGTTGGCGGTTCCTGCCCCCGGACGGTCCGCCGTTCCAGCACCGGGCCGATTGGCGGCACCTGCACCGGGGCGATCCGCAGTGCCGGCACCCGGACGTTGGGAAGGCCGGTTAGCCGCGCCGGGACTCATGCCCGAGGGCAGTTGTGAGGCACCAACCCCGGAAGACGGACGGTTCGTGCCTGATGGAGGATTTTTGGACGGAGTCCTCGATGGGGACGACGGCACCCGGCCCCCACCCGTTCCGGACGAAGGACGTTGGGCTGGACGGGCCGCCGAGCCAGAAGACGGGCGGGACGCGCTTCCTGTGGATGGGCGCGAGGCAGCTCCCGAAGACGGACGCGACGAAGATCCGCTAGACGGCCGCGAAGCCCCGGAAGGGCGCGAATAACTTGAGCCGGAAGGGCGCGAATAACTTGAGCCGGAAGATCGCGATGGGCTGGAACGGGAGGCCGAAGAGCCACCCGATGGACGGGAAAAACTGCCTCCACCACCGCCGGAGCGTCCACCGCCGCCGCCACCTCGTCCGCCTCCTCCCCCACCACCGCCGCGTCCGCCACCACGGCCCTCGGCGATTGGAGTGGTCTGGATCAACATGGCGAAGATCGCCACGAAGGTTGAAATGAATGTGAATTTCGAGCGCATGACCTTATTCTCCTTTCACACGATGGATTTCAATACGCCCGATGCCCGGTTGCGGATCGCCGTCGAGCGTGCGGTTTCCGGACTCCCAGTAAAAGCGATCAGTCCCGGCCTTGGTGATCGTTTGATCGGCGCTGGTACGGCTGCCGTCCGCAGCGTAGCCGGTTTCACGGGCGAGCCAGCGGTCGCCCTCACGCGTCCACGGGCCTTCGGAAAAACCACCGGGCCCATCAAAAGTCCAAGAGTGGATTGTTTCCTCCACCGGATCCCAACCGATGATCTGCCAGCCTTCGAGGACCGGATCGTCGCCGCGCTTCACGGTCACGTTGCGGGTGATGAAATTCCCGCCGCGCGCCCATTGATAACGGCTGTGGATGGTGACGCCCGCGTCCGCGTCCGCCTCCTCCCATGACCCTATCAGCCAGGAAAGCTCCGCAAGCCTTTCGCCCGCCGACACGTCCGGCATCGGGGTCTCGATAAGCTGGTTGATTTTCCATTTGCCGTCCTTTTTCACGTGGACGGCGGTGTAGAGCGCCTCCGCTTCATCGCCGGTTTTGGAAACCACGGTGGTGGATCCCTTTTCGACGACCACCTCGGGGGTGAGCGTTTTCACGGAATCAATCTTGATAGATATTTTTCCACCCTTGTCGGAGCGAAAGGCGTCCTTAAGGCAGTCCTTGATCGAGGCATTTCCCTTGAAAGTCCGCCCATCGTCGGAGGTGTATTCCGCGTCGTCGGCGAAGAATCCCGCGAGCGCGTCGACATCGCCCTTGGCGTAGGCTTCCTCGTAAGCATGGTCGTTGGCGGTCACTGCGGCCATTTCGGGAGTCATTTCAGAAGCTTTGATCGCGGGCTCCTCGCCGATGCCAGAGCAGATCATCGCGATAAAGGATGACAGGGATGTGATAATGGTTTTCATGGATTTAAAATTTACGATGAAACGCAACCATCTGCATTGAAACAGAAATGTAGTGGTCCGTCCATAAGACGAAAGCCCTACTCGTTAGCATGAGAAACTTTGGCTCACATTCACATTACCAAAGATAGCATGATAGTCCCGATCAAGTGATGACTTACGATCCCGCTTCCGCCATGGACCAGGAAACGGAGATCGTGGGACCAAAGTCCTATAGCTGCGGAGCAAGCCCTGTGTTATCTATCTGCAATCGTCGATGACAGTGCTTTCCATGTGAAGTCCTTCGCCGCCCGCTCCACGCTCAAACCAAACCCCCATTTTTTATGATCAACCCCAAGTTACTCAAGCAATTCCTTGTCGAGCCGGGCAGCGAGGTGGACCTCAAGGACTACCTAACCGACTGGACCGCGACCGACGAAGCGAAGGAATTAGGCAAGGAACTCATCAAGGAGCGGGCGGCGGAAATCCTTGAGGAAAGCCAAAAGCAGCTCTCCGAAGCCCAGGAGTTGCTCTATGCCAGTGACACCCACTCGGTGCTCATCGTCCTCCAGGCAATGGACGCAGCCGGCAAGGACGGCACCATCCGCCACGTCATGTCCGGGGTGAATCCACAAGGCTGTCAGGTGTTCAGTTTCAAGAAGCCCTCCGCCGAGGAGCTCGATCACAATTTCCTCTGGCGCTACATGAGGTGCCTGCCGGAGCGCGGCCGCATCGGCATTTTCAACCGCTCCTATTACGAGGATGTGCTCGTCGTCAAAGTCCATCCGGAATGGCTTGGGCCGGGATCACCCGCCAAACCCGACAAGCGCTTCTGGGAGAAACGCTACGAGGATATCAATAATTTCGAAAAACACCTTTCCCGAAATGGCACTCTCATCCTCAAGTTTTTCCTGCATGTTTCGAAGGACGAACAGAAACGGCGTTTCCTCGAACGCCTGACCAATCCGGATAAACACTGGAAATTCTCCGAGGCAGATATCGAGGAACGTGATCACTGGAAAGCCTATCGAAAGGCCTTCGAGGAAGCGCTCACCGCGACCAGCACCAAACGCGCGCCATGGCACGTCATCCCTGCCGACCGCAAATACGTGGCCCGGGCCGCAGTTGCTGACATCATCACCACCGCCATCCAGGGACTTGGCTTGAAATTTCCAGAAGTCTCGGATGAGAAAATGGCCAGCCTCGCCGCCGCACGGGCGAAATTGGAATGCGGCACGAACGGCGACAGCACGGAATCCTGACGCGGGTTTCGCGTGCCGGACTCCTTCCACAAGATGAACGCGCTCTTGAAACCTTCGATCCACTGGCTCTTCATCTTCATTCCGGTATCGGTGGTGATGGAGCACCTTCATGTGCCTCCCACGGTGTTGTTTTTTTCCGCCGCGCTTGCCATCGTGCCCATCGCGCGGCTGATCGTGATTTCCACCGAACAAATCTCCACCCGCACCGGTGACGCGGTCGGCGGACTACTCAATGCCACGTTTGGAAACGCACCGGAGCTGATCATCGCACTAGTGGCCTTGAAAGCGGGCTTCCCGGAAATGGTGCGGGCGGCTCTCATCGGCGCGATCCTCGCCAACCTGCTGCTGGCTCTCGGCACCTCATTTCTGCTAGGAGGCATCCGCCACCATGACCAGCATTTCAACCCGATGGCCTCGCGCGCCTACAGCACCATGATGCTGCTCGCCGCCATGAGCCTGATCGTACCGAGCACCTTCAGCCGCTATTTCTCGCCGGAAGGGACCATCCGTCAGGAGCACATGCTCAACATCGGCATCGCCATCGTCCTGCTGATCACCTACGCACTCTATCTGCTTTTCTCCCTCAAGACCCATCCGGGAGTCTTCTCCAGCGTCGAAAGTGGTGGCAGTGAACACGGCGAAGTGCCTCCTTGGACGGTGTCCCGGGCCGTGGGCACATTGGTCGGCGCCTCATTGCTGGCAGCATGGATGAGCGAAATCCTCGTTGGGGCTGCGGAGGGAACCGGCAAGGCGCTGGGCATGACCCAGACTTTCATCGGCATGGTGTTTCTCGCCATCGTGGGAGGCGCGGCCGAGAGTGGCTCGGCGATCGCCATGGCGCGGAAAAACAAGCTGGATCTGAGCGTTGGCATCGCCTTGGGCAGCTCGATCCAGATCGCCTTGTTCGTGGCACCGGTCCTGGTGCTCGCGAGTTATTTCATCGCGCCGCAACCGCTCCAACTGGCATTCGGACGCGCGGAGATCGGCTCCCTGTTCCTCGGCGTCCTGCTAGGGACGATCGTTTGTGGAGACGGCCAGTCGAATTGGTATAAAGGCGTACAACTGATTACCGTCTATGCGATCATCGCGATGATGTTTTACTTTATTCCGGAAATCCCCCAACCCCCGTGAACATTACCGTCTGGCTTCATGGATTCCCGGAATTCCTAACACAGACACCATCCCCTTACCACAACTTCCATGGGACAGAGCATCCAATCCCGTCTTGCAAACCTGGTTCCCGCACTCGGTTGGCTGCGCGGCTATCAGCGCGACTGGTTCCGGGGAGACCTCGTCGCCGGCATCACGCTGGCCGCCTATCTAATGCCGGCGGGCATCGGTGACGCCTCGCTGGCCGGCTTGCCACCTGCTGCCGGGCTTTACGCGTGCTTGTTTTCCGGTCTTGTATTCTGGCTGTTCACCAGCTCGCGCCAGACGACGGTCACCGTCACCTCGGCGATCTCGCTGCTCGTCGGCTCCTCCCTCGGCCCAATCGCCGGAGGTGATCCAGCGCACTACGCGGCCATGGCATCCACGACCGCCGTGATGGTGGCCGCTCTCGCGCTGATCGCACGCTTGTTTCGTGGGGGAGCCGTCGTGAATTTCATCTCCGAGTCCGTGCTGATCGGGTTCAAGTGCGGAGTCGCGCTCTATCTGGCCAGCTCGCAACTGCCGAAACTCTGCGGCATCAAGGGAGGCCACGGTGATTTCTGGGAGAAGTCCGCCGCCTTCATCCGGCACGCCGGAGAGACGAACCCGGCTTCGCTCATGATGGGTGGAGTGGCCCTTGTCGTCCTGTTTTTGGGAAAACATTTCCTGCCCCGCATTCCCTGGGCATTGGTTGTAGTGATCGCCGGATTGATATTAGGTTCCAATTTCGACCTCGCCGGACGCGGCGTGAAAATGCTCGGCGAGGTGCCGCAGGGATTGCCCGGAATCGGGATCCATGCACTGTCGAGGAGCGACCTGAACAACCTGCTGCCATTGGCCATGGCTTGCTTCCTGCTAGGTGCTGTCGAAACCGCCGCGATCGGCCGGATGTTCGCCCGCAAACATGAATACCGGCTCGACAGTAATCAGGAATTCCTCGCCCTCGCCGGAGCAAACCTCGCGGCAGGCCTAGGGCAGGGATTTCCCACCAGCGGTGGCATGTCGCAATCCCTCGTCAACGAATCCAGCGGCGCGCGAACGCCGCTCTCGGGCTTCATCTCATCGGTCATCATCCTGCTGGTGATCCTTTTCCTATCAAGCCTGCTGCAATATCTGCCCCAGCCCGTGCTCGCCGCCATCGTGCTCGCCGCAGTCACCGGACTTTTCAACCTATCAGCACTCAGAAACATGTGGCATTTCAGCCGCAGCGAATTCGCTGTCGCCATCACCGCCCTGCTCGGAGTGCTCGGGTCGGGCCTGTTGATGGGCGTGCTCATCGGCGCCGTCCTCTCGCTCCTGCTGCTGCTCCACCGCGCGATGCAGCCCCCCACCACCGAGCTGGGCCGTGTCCCGGGCACCGATTATTTCGCCGACCGCATCCGCCATCCGAAGAACGAGCGGATCCCGGGGGTTTTCATCTTCCGCTGTGACGGAGGGATCTTTTACTTCAATGCGGAACATGTCAGCGACCACTTTTTCGAGCTGCTGAAAAATCGGGAAGACGAGGTGAAACTCGCCGTGTTTTTCCTGGGCACCGTTCCCATGCTCGACATGGCCGGCGTGGAATTCCTCACCGAGTTGCGCGAAACCTTGCACAAGCGAGGCATCAAACTACGTCTCGCCGAGGCCCGCAGCGGAGTCCGAGAAGCACTGCGCCGTGGCGGATTCGAGCAATGCTATGGCCCCATCGAAGCGGACCAAACCGTTGCCACCATACTCACCAAAACCGGAATGTCAGGGCACCCAACCTCCGCCTGAAATCACGAGCATGAGAAATCCACCCACATCACCGAACGGCCCTAGCATGAAGTTACAGTTACAAATCGTCGCTCCCTTGACGTTGAACCTCTATTTTTCAAATACAGTCTTATGCGAACTATACTAATTTTACCAAGCGTGGCCTTGATCAGTTCCTGCGTTCTCGGTCCGCAACCGGGATCACCTGAAACAACCCTGCCGGTGTCCATCCGCGGCGACTCCGCACCTCATGGCCGGTCTTTCGGTGACAAGGCATGGCGCAAGGTTTTCACCGATTCCACTCTCCGGCCGCTGATCGAACGCGCCCTCGCTAACAATCCCGATCTCGTCGCCGCCACCTATCGCATCGAGCAGGCACGCGCACAGGCTGCGGCCGCCCGTGCGGACTGGTTTCCCAACCTCAACGGCAGCACCGGAGCCACAGCGAACTATGCATCACCGAATGCCCACCAAACCGCTCCCGGCGGCGACCGTAGTTCGGCGACCTACGATCTCAGCGCCCAGTTGAGCTGGGAAATCGATCTCTGGGGAGGCATCCGACGCAGCAATGAGGCCGCGCGATCCCGCCTGTTGGAAGCCCAATACCAACGGGATGCTGTGCAGACCAGTCTCGTTGCCGCGGTTGCCTCCGCTTACATCCAACTGAAAAATCTCGATGAGCGCCTCGCCATTTCCCACAGGACAGCGGAAAGCCGCAAATCCTCGTTGGATCTCGTCACCACCCGCCGCGACGGTGGAGTCACCTCGGATCTCGAAGTCGGCCAAGCCGATGCCTTGCTAGGCCAGGCGCTCACCGCCATCCCGATCACGGAACAAGCCATCGCCGCGACCGAAAATGAAATCCGCTCGCTGCTAGGCGAATACCCGGGCGGAGTCGCCCGTGGCGGAAGCCTCGACAAGCTGGACTCCTCACTCCACATCGTCGGCGGACTGCCGTCCGACCTGATGGAGCGCCGTTCGGACGTGGCAGCGGCCAGCCAGTCCTATCAGGCTGCGGTTGCCGATATCGGCGTGGCGGAGGCATTGCGACTTCCCTCGCTTTCGCTAACTGGCAGCGGAGGCCTCATCAGCAGTGATCTGGAAAACCTGCTGGAAGGAAAATCCGGAGCCTACTCCATCGGACCACGCCTCGCCGGTCCGATCTTCGACGCCGGGCGCGGCAAGGCCCGCGTGGACGCCGCCAACGCTCGCGCCGGAGAAGCCCTCGCCGCCCACGACAAGGCTGCAAAACAAGCCTTCCGGGAAGCCGCCGACTCGATCAACGCCCATGTAAAAACTGGCGAAATCATCACGCAGCAGACCAGCCTCGTGAACTCCTACAAAAAAGTCGCCTCCGTCGCCAACGACCGTTTCCAAGGCGGTGCTTCCAGCTACCTCGAAGTCCTCGACGCCGAGCGCAGCCTCTTCACCGCCGAACTCGAACTGGCCGACGCCCGCCGCGATCGCCTGCTCTCCGTCGTTCAGGCCTACCGCGCATTGGGCGGAGGCTGGAGGTAAGGCAGCTAGTCCGCGTCCTGACAATTTCAGCCCCGTAAACAAGAGCCTGCTTGGCGGCTGGCGGAAATGAGGTAGACTCCGCGCATGGCTGATTTACCCATTCTCTATATCAAACCCGGCTGCCCATGGTGCGATGAAGTCGTCGATTACCTCGACCGGAAAAAGATCGAAGTAACCACGGTGGTTGTCTCCGGAAACCGTGAGGCGATGCAGGAAATGGTGGATTTATCAGGCCAATCAAAGGCTCCCACCATGGACTGGCATGGCGAAGTGCTGGCAGACTTCGGCGTCGATGAACTCATTCCCTTCCTGAAAAAGCGCGGGATCAACTGACTCCATGCGCTTCCGTCCACTGCTCTGGCTGAGCCTGCTGCTTGCCTCATGCGACAAGCGGCCGGAAAACCAGGGAGCAGAAAAGCACGGAACAATAACAGAACCGCCGCCCGCCGTAACAAAATCACACCGCGCGGAATTGAATCAATCAAAACCAACGGAAGCGTCCGGAGCAAACCGCGACGCCTTGGATGAAGCAAAGAAGATTTCCTCTCCCAAGGAACGCGACAAGGCCGTTGCTGCAATCGTTTGGGAAAATCTTGAGCTCAATCCGAAGCTCGCGCTTGAGGCATTGCAGGAACTCGCTCCGGGGTGCGGCGAGCGAGTCCGGCTGATCCAACATTTCGCCATGCGTCTGGCAGAACGGGACATCGAGGAAGCGATCAAATGGGCGGACACTCTTGAAAACCCCGAAGAGATTTCATTGGCCTATGGCAGAATCTCGCTCGTTCTGTCAGATTCTGATCCGGCGCGCGCGGCGAATTTGATTTCGGAATCCGGGATGGCAGGTAGGGAGTTCGACGTCGCGGTCGTGCAAGTCATCCAGCGCTGGGCAGCATCCTCGCCCCCGGCTGCCGCGGCTTGGGTGGTGCTTTTTGATCCCAGCACAGCTCGTAGCGCAGGGATCAACACTGTGGTCTCGCTTTGGGCGAAAAGTGATACGCAAGCCGCCCTAACATGGATCGGGACACTTCAAAATGAAGGCGTCCGCGAAGAGGCAAGGCAAGCGATGGCTGAAGCGATCCTACAACAACCGCCCAAAACCCAGAACGAGTGGCTGCAACTCAGTGATCCCGCGATCCGGAGCGACTTTGAGAAACTCAAAGCCCGCTCGGGAAAGGAAGCCGCGCAATAGACTCAGGGCGAATGGCACGCGGTTGAGGCGAATTTCGTCTGACACAGGGAAAATCCGGAGGCTGGAGCGCAGCGACGTGACACGGGCATTCCTGCCTGTTCTTTCACAAGCCCAAGCAAGACGCCCAGACAGGAATGTCCGGGCTACGGTTGGCCTCAGGAAAGCCGCCCCAATTCACGGGCAACCAGCATCAGGGTCTCGCGCACACCCGGGGCAAAACCGCCGTCGGTTTGCACAGCAAGCAGCACCGAGCCTTCGCGGATGAATTCCAAGGGAACTGCGCCAGCGTAGAGCTTTAGGCCGCCGGTGCCGAAGCCGAGATTTGGCAGCAGGCTTTTCAACGCCTCGATGGTGGCCATGTCCTGCGGAGCAACACGGGCAATGTTCCGCATGCCAGGCAAAGCACGCGAACGTTGTAAAATTTCATCGGGATTCATCTCACGATCCACGCCAAAGATCGCCCGCAGCTCAAGCTGACGAATGGAAAACGAATCAGATAGCGATCCATCGACCGAGGCGGCAGCGGCTGGCGCTGGACTGAAAGCGGATGGCACTTGTTGGACCGGGGCAAACGGGGGCGGAGCCGCTTGCTCGAAAGTCGGCCGCGCGGGAGCAGGTTGCCAGCTTCCAAAAGCAGCAATGGCGGCCTGCGGTGGGGTCGCGGCACGTTGGGATTCGACCGCAAATGGTGACGCCGCTGGTTGGATTGGCGCGGAAAATGGTGCAGGAGCGGTAGGCGCTGGCGGGGTGGCCAGTTCAAATGGCGATGCCGCAAAGGCCCGCGCCGGAGCTTCAAATCCAAAACCTTCGGATGGCTCGGCAACCTGGAAAGGAGAATCCTTACGGCGCTCGGGTAATCTGGCAGATTTGCCCGATTCTACCCTGGAATCGCTCGCTTCATCCACTACCGTGAATGGCGAATCCTGGCGCGCAACTGCCGTGAACGGGCTGACTGCCGACTCAGTTGCCGATTCCTGAACCACCGCAAACGGCGAATCCTGACGGCCGGCAGGTTGATTTGGGAAACTTTCGAAAATTCCTCGGTTGTTGCTCATTTTAAAATCGGTGGGGGTTGAAAATCCGTCGGCGAACAAAGCGCGCTGCCTTTTGAGAAAAAACCTTAATCAATGCGAAAAGTCGAGCTTCAGTGTGAAAAGATTCAACTTTCTTCCCTAGCATCCAGCAGCCGCTTCAGGCGGTTCCGCATCGAAACCTTGGCTACCGCAGGCAGCCGATCAACGAACAACACGCCGTTCAAATGATCGATTTCATGCTGCAAGGCGCGGGCCAGGAGACCATCCGTTTCGATCACCAGAACCGAGCCATCGAGCTGCGGCAATGTGGCCTTCACCGCTTCCGGCCTTCTGACTTCAGCCCGGATTCCCTTGATACTCAGGCAACCTTCCATCCCGAATTCCTTTTCCTGACCGAAGACCAATTCCGGATTGATGAAAATGAGCGGCATGATCGACTCCAAATCCGCGTCCTCGCCATTCACCTTCAGAAAGGAAACGCATTCCGGGTCATGTGACACATCGATCACGGCGAGGCGCAAATCCTCGCCCACCTGTGGCGCAGCGAGGCCCACGCCATTCGCATCCACCATCGTGTCGAGCATGTCTGCCACGAGATCGATGATTTTATCATCCACCTCGGTAATCGGGCGGCAGCGTTGACGAAGAACAGGGTGACCGTATTGGACGATTTCGCGAATCATAGGCAAGTGCCCACACCCCTATCGGACATTCCCGGAAAGGTCAAACCCCAGAAAATCCGTGCCGAAAATCCATTTCACACATCTTGAATAAAACAAAAGACCACGCGTCGAAACCTGCGTCGCCAGAAAACGCGACAAGCATATGAAATCCACCATCATCAGCCTAACGATTGCCGCCTTTACCTTGATTGCCGCCGCTCCCAAGGCCGAAGCGCACTCACATGCGAATCGTATTTACATCAGCGGCTACACCTCGTGCGGCGCACCGATCTATACCGAGCGTTATTTCATCGGCTACGATCACTGCGGAAATCCAATCTGGGGCCACCGCACGATTCGCCCCGCCTACCGGGAACGCCCGCGCTACGTCACCCACTGCCCACCTCCCGTTTACTACGGCCCCGGGAGATGTCATGGCGGTGGAACCCGCGTCGTCATCCAAGGCTCGTTCGGCCGCTATTAAGGACGATGTGGCGTAAGAATTTCACGTCGTGAAATCCAAGTATTGACACACCCGGCCATTCGCCTTACTCACTCGCCCCCGCGCCATGCGAATGGCGGAGTAGCCAAGTGGTAAGGCAATGGTTTGCAAAACCGTCATTCGAGGGTTCGATTCCCTCCTCCGCCTCCATCCTTTTCATTTTTGTAAAAAGGATTAGGAGATCAATCGATCTCCTTGATTTTCAAATAGGGATTTTCACCCAGCCTGAAATCAGGATTCACCCAATCACAAAATCCGTGCTCCCGTGTGGGCGCCTCTTACGCTAGCGTGCCCGGCACATGAGCTGCATTCCGGGATTCATTCGATTTCTCATTCTTACCATTTTGGTGGCAGAGGTGGGAGTGGCTGCAGAGGCAGGCTGGGACAGTCGCTTGGCTGAAATGTTCTCGAAGCGGTGGAAGCAGACCCAAAAGGAGTTGGCCCAACTGACTCCAAGGCTTGAAAAAATGCCCGGGATCCCCATCGATGACCAAGGTGGGACCGGGGGCTACGCGAGTATCTATCAATTTCCCAGTCCACCCGCAAACTCCCGATTTGCCGTCGATGTCCTGTGGCAGACAAATGCCACGGTGGATCTGGTGGCATTGGTTCCGGCGCGGAGATACGATGCGAAGGGTCTGGACGCCCAATACGGCCTGCCACGGGCATTTACAGTGGAACTGATCGATTCCAAAGGTGAGGTGATCCGGCGCATTGCCCAGGAACGCGATACCCGCGCAAATCCGGTGCGCAATGGCCACCCGTTCGTATATCAGGTATCGCCGCCAATCGCCGCTGCGGGCCTGAGAATTTCCGCGGAGCAGCTCAACCCGGATTACGAAGGCGAGGGAGCATTCGTCCATGCTTGGGCGGAAGCACTCGCTTTCGAAGGTGATCGGAACGTCGCCTTGGGTGCGGAGGTTCGAAGCATCGGGGGCGCTACACCGACCGCAATTTGGCACTGGAATCCATCATTTCTTGTCGATGGAGAAACGCCCTTGGGATTGCCCGAGGTTCCGGCAGAAGAACACGGCAATATCGGCTGGATGTCCGAAGCGAGACCCAATGCGAACGAAACATGCTCGTTGAGCGTAAATCTTGGTGAGGAGGCGTTGGTGGATGGCGTCCGTTTGCTACCCGCCAAAAAGCCGACATCCGATCTGCCCAGTGGCTTCGGATTTCCTCGAAAACTGGTCGTTTCCGCTTCCGAGACAGGCGAACCAGGCAAGTGGACGATTTTGGCGGAGCGTGAGTTGGGAAATCCGGGTCACAATCCGGTGCTCGTGTCGTTCAAGCCGACCAATACACGATTTATCAAAGTTGAAGCCATCCAATTGTGGAAAGCCTTCGATGAATATCCTGCGTTTTTCGCGCTGAGCGAGGTCGAGGTGCTTTCCGGAAGTAAGAATCTGGCGCTCGGGAAGGGCGTGCATTCACCGGACGGAATGATGAATCTTATCGCTCCGGGAGGGCGTTTCTGGAGCACGGCAGCCCTTAGCGATGGATTCGGACCGGACGGGCGTTTGGTTCCAACGCGCGAATGGGTGCTTCAATTGGACCAGCGGCTCCGCTTGGAAACACGCCGCCATACGTTGCAAGCCGAGGCGGCGCATTTGGTGGCTGGCTGGCGGCACACGGCGCAGATCGGTTTCGCGATTTTGATTTTGGCGGGAGCATTTCTCATCGTGGCCCTGCCAATTCGATACCGCCTTCACGCCAACCGGGAATTGACGAACGTCCGCGAACGCATTGCAGGGGATCTGCATGACGAAGTGGGGAGCAATCTTGGCAGTATCCAAATGTTCGCGGATCTGGCCGAAGGGAGGGCCGGCACATCCGACGAACTGAAACGGATACAAAGAATCGCGGCAGAGACCGTCAGTGCGGTGCGTGATATCGTCTGGTTGCTGCGGCCAACAGGAGATCACCGCATCGGGACGGTCGAGCATTTGCGCGAAACAAGCTCGATCATGTTGGAGACGCTGGACTGGAAATTTTCCGCCAACGAAGACGCTTGGCAGGTGGAACTTCCCGAAGAAGCGAACCGCGATCTGTTCCTGTTTTTCCGTGAAGCCCTGCACAACATCATGCGCCATGCCCGCGCACGAGTGGTGGAAATCCGTGCCGAAAAGACCGAATCCCAGTTCCGACTCATGATCGCAGATGACGGCGTCGGCATCGATCCGGCACGCTTGGAAAGACCCGCAACGTTGCGCGCCTTACGCCAGAGATCGGAAGCCCTCAAAGCGGATTTCCAAATTGAAAGTCAGCCTGAAAAAGGCACCCGGCTCACACTCACGGTTCCATTGGTGCAAAAACGGAAGCGGTAATGCCCCTCACCCGCAGTCCCCGCTAGAGAAAAACGCAGATATTTTAACCGCAATTCTTCGATCATGTCATCCTAGGTCGAGCACCCTATCCTCCCCCGGCGCCAACTCATTCAAAGCTGCGCTTTCCGAACGTCTGCGGATCAGGTAATACTTTCGCACATGGCCCATTCACCGTCATCCAAGGAAAAACCCATCCGGTTGGTTTTGATAGAAGATCACGCGGACTTTCGCGAGTCGGTATCGATGGTCCTTGAGGAACGGGGCGGATACCAATGCGTCGGCGGTTTTTCCACCATGGAAGATGCGCTTGAGGCGTTCCGTGCCGGGTTGGTGGCAGACCTTGTCCTTTCAGACTTGGGGCTCCCGGGCATGAGCGGTATCGCAGGCATTCGAAAGATCCGTGAACTCCTTCCGGAAGCACGCGTCCTCGTACTGACCGCATTCACGGACAAAGCCAAGGTCTTCGCGGCCCTGGAGGCCGGAGCGCACGGATATCTCGTCAAAGCCGGCAGCGCCACACGCCTGATGGAAACTCTGGAGGAAGTCCTCTCAGGTGGGACGCCGCTCGACCCGAAAATTGCCGGAATGATCCTGCAAACGTTCCGCCAACTGAGCCCCATTCCCGAGGCGGAATCCCTATCTGCCAGAGAATGCGAGGTCCTGCAACTCTCCGCAAAAGGCCTGAACCGCCAGGAAATTGCGGATGAACTCAAGATCAGCCAGCATTCGGCCACGGAATACATCAAGCGCAGCTTCGACAAACTCCATGTCCGCAGCCTCCCGGCAGCCGTCAGCGAGGCGATCCGTCGTGGATTCCTGGATTTGTCCTGATTTTCGGGCATTTCACCGGAGGCAAACCCTGTCCCATAATTTAGTGACATGACAGAATCCGAATTTTCAGGGATATTTCAGCCGTCGAGGGGATGGGGATCTCCTCCACAAGTAAGTTATTCATGACTACAAAACGGGGTCGCGCGAGTGCGCGGCCCCTTTTTATTGCCCGAAATCCAGCCGCAAACTCCAGAGATCCACCCAGGATCCCTCCTTCAGGGACTGTTACCCGAGAAAACCGGCACGAATGGAAAGAATTTGAACCACCAAGTGGGCTGCCGAAGCTTCAAATAGATGCCCGTGAAACCGTTTCCGTTCCGCTCTGTCCCGATTTGCCACCTCTTTCACTTGGCGAACTTGGTGTATTGGCTGTGAGAAAACCTCTTCATTCCGGATTTTGCCAGGAACGCTCCCAGTGTGACCCTGACGATCCGCCGCAGAAACATCGCTGGATCGGAATTTCGGGTTGCCTCCCCTGAGCGCAAACCCTGTCCCATAATTTAGTGACATGACAGAATCCGAATTTTCAGGGATATTTCAGCCGTCGAGGGGATGGGGATCTCCTCTTCAGTAAGTTATTCATGACTACAAAACGGGGTCGCGCGAGTGCGCGGCCCCTTTTTGTTGCCGCCAAAGCCCGGCAAGCACTTGAACCTCAGCTTCGAGACGCGTAGCTCCATTCCATCAAATGGTGGCAGCCGGAAGAGTCCGTCGATTCAAATCCCGATCCGCAGATCCCTCACACTCCACAACACGCCCTTCGCGCCGCTGCCGCTACCTTTCATCGCTCGGGCTCCATCCTTCCGCTTCGGCCCGAATCGTTCACGTGCGCTGGCGAACGCTTGGTTCACGAATTCCTTGCTCCCGATCACCGCCCCGTCCGTAAAATAACGAACCCGGCAGCGCAGCAACCTGCCGAAGGGGATTTCTCCATCCCTGCCGCGTTCGCTCTCCGCATCCTGCTTTGAAATTCCTTGGCGCAAGGTCTTCGTGATCGTCTTCCCGTTTCGGCCAACACTTTCCGCCGATTTCCCAACAGCTCCCGCCATCAGCAGTTTTCGATACTCCCGCGAAACTCCGCTCGCCCACAAATCCGCATCCGCCCCGATTCCCTGATGCGCCCGCAATGCGCGAACCAAGCCAGCCCGCGCGGTTTTGCCGTTGCCTTTCGAGCCGCCTCCAATCGCTTCGCCATAGCTGCTCCAGCGGTAGTCCGCCGGGTCATTCACCATCCCGGCGCGCACCGGATTCAGGTCGATGTAGGCGGAAATTGTCTTCGACGCCACGCCGTCCTCCACGATCAAGCTCTTGAATCGATCCTCCCACAGCCGCCCGGTCCGGGAATGCGCCCGGTTGAACCATTGGGTGAAACGTTGCAGCAGTCCCTTCATGAACTCGCCGAGATCCTGCATCCGGTAGGTGAACCGCTTGTGAATGGCGGCCAACGCCTCGTCCAGCCCGGTTTCGCTCACATAAAGCGCCGCTCGCGCATCCGCCAATTCCTTCGCCACCCCGGCGACAAACGCCTCGCTGTAAACCGCCGATAAGCGCTTTAAAAGCCCCCCCTCCGAAATCCCGCCCTCCGCCATCGGAGGAACTTCCAACAGAATATGGAAGTGGTTGCACATCAGGCAGTAGGAAACCACCCGGCAGTCGGTGAATTTCTCCTGCAAGCGCATCAACGCCCGGAATTTCTCCTTCTCCTCCGGCCCGAAAGCAAACCTCCGGTCCACGACTCGCGAAATGACGTGGTAAAACACCGGTTTCCCTGCGGATTTCCGCCACTCAGCCAGCCATCGCGCTTTTTTTCATCGGCGTGGTGCTGGAGGAATTGCTGGCCGGTGGTGGCGGTGCTCAGGCAGCGCAGCACGCCGAGTTGGCAATAGTGGACGTCGGAGATTCCGGGGCAGTTATATTGGCGGGCCGAGCCGGGATAGAGATCGGAGATGTCGGCGAAGAATCTTTGGGGGAACTCGGTGTCGAGCAGAGGGTGCAGGGGCATGGATTTTCCCGAA